>JAZNRS010000158.1:0-3734 GCA_045590815.1 Faecousia sp. | reverse complement strand
CCAGTGCGCACACTGGGGCTGAAGAGGAATGCGGGCGGGAACGTAAATGAATGGACAATGTTTAAGGCTTTCTAATGGGTAACCATATATAAAGCCTGAACATTTTCAACAGATTAGGTTATCTCCCGAATTCCTCTTCCGCCTCGCTTCGCTCGGCACCTTCTCCCCGGGAGAAGGTATGCGCCCTGCGGGCGCTGTCGCCCCAACGGGGCGACACATTTACTCCGCTAAACAATCATTTACCGCAAATAGGTATCCAATTTTCGTTTTTTAATGGCGTAATACAAAATAGTGCCCAGGGTGAGCAGGACTGCCAGTTCTCCGGCGGCGACGCAGGCGGCATTCAGCCAAAAGCCGCCGCCTACATATGCCGTCAGCTCCCAGCCTACCAAAAATGCGTTAAACACCGCAGGCATCAGCATGCCCAGCAGGGGATAGCCCTTGATTTTTATCTTCCGGGTCAGCCACATGGCGGCGGCAGACAAGGCGGATGCCCCACTTCCCACCGCAAAATCCAACGGCAGCGCGCCGGCGTAGGTGATGTTAAACAGCAGGCAGCCTGCCGCCAGTCCGGGAATCGCCGCCGGGGTGAAGTATGTCAGCACGCACAGCGCCTCGGTGATGCGAAACTGGATGAACCAGGTGGCAGAACCGGGGAGCAACAAATTCTGCAGGTGCGTCAGCGCCATGTAAATGGCGGCGATCAATGCTGCGTGGGTCAAAAAACGGATGTTTTTCCTCATAAAAACCTCAAAAAAGGTACAGTTGCGCAAAAAATGGACGCAATGCGCCCATCAAAAAATCTCCTAGTTTTGTTTACCGACAGGATGGTCACGAACTGTCCTATAGAATTTTCTTCATTATATATTGGGGCGCGGAATTTGTCAAGATGGGTTGCAATCGGGAAAATGCTTTGTTATAATGAGAAAAAAGGGGGGATTGCCATGGGTATGGAACAGCAAGTATCGACCCAAAGCAAACGGAGGATCCGACTGCGCCAGAAGGTCGTTCTGGGGCGGTGGCTTCTGCTGCTGATCACGGGGGTTTCGCTGATCAATCTGCTGTTTTTGCTGTTTAAGGTGAATTATCATTTTCACCTTTCTGCCGCACTTCCATACTACCTGAATTGGCTGGGCGTGAAGCTTAGTGAATATTCCAGTGTGGTGGGATACCAGATTCTTGCCGGAATTTTGACGGCGGCGCTGCTGGGAATGTATGGCGCTTGCTGGCTGTTTTCCGGGAAAAAGCCGGTGTGGCTGATGGCAGGTCTGGTGATGTACGGCATCGATACGCTGATTCTGATCGTGCTGACCTTTACGGTCATCAAGCGCCCCGGTGCGTGCATTTTTGAGATCCTATGCCATTTGTTGTGTCTGTATTTCCTCTGGAGCGCTATGCAAAGCGGCAAGGAACTGCGGAAAATGGCACGTCGCCGCAGAGCACCCCAGGAGCAGGAAGAATGAGAAAAATTGCGCTTTTGCTGATTATTTCCTTGCTTTTCTGCCTTTGCGGCTGTCAAAGTGAGGAAACTGCCCTGGGATCCACACAGCCCACCAATGGGGCGGATGTGGGCTTCGCCCTGGGGCGGACCATGCCGGAGCTGACGGTGACCGCCGCAGACGGGCGTGAGTTGAATGTGGCGGCGCTTCTTCAAGAGAAGAAGCTGGTGGTGCTGAATTTCTGGTTTGAGAATTGCTCCTGGTGCCAGAAGGAATTCCCGGCCATGGAGCTGGGGTATCAGCGGTACAAGGACGATGTGGAAATCCTGGCGGTGAATCCCATAGATGGGGCAGCGAATGTAAGCGCCTTCGCAGAAAGCGCCGGCTACAGCTTCCCTATGGCGGCCTGCAGCCGGGATCTGGCGCTGGCCTTTGGCATCGGCGGTTATCCCACTTCCGTGTTTATCGACCGGGAGGGGAAGATTTCACTGATCCAGTCCGGGGCGATCACCGATTCCGAAGCTTTTTATCGGGTTTTTGAACATTATACGGGTGAGGATTACGTTTCGGCAAGCTATAAAAGCATTGGCGATATACTGAAATAACAGTAGGGGGAATACCTCCCTTGTGCAAAGGGAGGTGGCCGAGCGTAAGCGAGGTCGGAGGGATTGTAATGTATCGACATAAGACAATCCCCCAGTCAGAAACCACTGATTTCTGACAGCCCCCTTTACACAAGGGGGCCTTTGTGCCCTGCAACGAAAAATAAATGGCTCTGTTGCGGTTGCAACAGAGCCATTACAATTTCAATTACTTGCCAGCGCTGGCGATCTGAGCAGCGACCTCAGCAGCGAAGTCGTCAGCCTTCTTCTCGATGCCCTCACCCTTGATGTAGTGAACAGCGTCGATGAAGGTGATCTTGCCACCCAGCTTCTTGGCGGCATCGGCAATGTAGCCTGCCACGTCGCCCTTATAGAGGTCGGAGCGGACGAACTCCTGCTGCAGCAGGCAGATCTCCTTGTAGAAAGCAGCCATCTTACCGGCAGCGATCTTAGCCTTGACCTCGGCGGGCTTGGAAGCCATCTTGGGATCGTTGTCCATCAGAGCGACCTGCACAGCCAGCTCCTTGTCGACCTCGGCCTGGGGAACCTGAGCCTTGTCCCAGTACTTAGCGCCCATAGCAGCGATCTGCATGGCGACGTTCTTACCAACCTCGGTAGCGTCGATGTCGCCGTCAACAGCCAGGTTCACCAGAACGCCGTGGGTACCACCGGCGTGGACGTAAGCCACGTTGGTGTTGTCAGCGTAACGGATGAAGCGGCGGATCTGCATGTTCTCGCCGATGGACATGACCTTCTCCTGCATGATCTCGGTGACGGTCAGGTTGGAGTTGGGGTAGGTGCAAGCCTTCAGAGCGTCCACATCAGCGGGGTTCTGCTCGGCAACAACGGTAGCCAGGTTCTTGACCAGATCCAGGAAAGCATCGGTCTTAGCGGCAAAGTCGGTCTCGGAGTTGACCTCGATGACAACACCCACGCCGTTCACGACAGTGGCGTAAGCAACGCCCTCAGCGGCAACGCGGTCAGCCTTCTTGGCAGCCTTGGCCAGGCCCTTCTCACGCAGCCAGTCAACAGCCTTGTCCATATCGCCGTCGGTAGCGGTCAGAGCTGCCTTGCAGTCCATCATGCCGACGTTGGTCATCTCACGGAGCTTCTTAACATCCAGAGCGGTAAAAGCCATTTTTATTTCCTCCTATATTCAGTGGTGTCATTCCGAGCCAGTGCGCACACTGGCGTGGGAATCTCCCGGACAAGGGGATTGCCACACCAGTGACATCGGTCACTGGTTCGCAATGACATATAGTCTTTTGAATTACTCAGCAGCAGCCTCGGTCTCGGCGACGGTGTCCTCACCCTGACGGCCCTCGATGGCAGCGTTGGCCATGGTGGCAGCAATCAGGCGGATGGCGCGGATAGCGTCATCGTTGCCGGGGATCACGTAATCGATCTCGTCGGGATCGCAGTTGGTGTCAACGATAGCAACAACGGGGATACCCAGCTTCTTAGCCTCGGCGATAGCGTTGCGCTCCTTGCGGGGGTCAACGATGAACATGCAGGCGGGGATCTTCTTCATTTCCTTAACGCCGCCCAGATACTTCTCCAGCTTAGCGATCTCGCCCTGGTGCTTGATGACTTCCTTCTTGGGCAGCATTGCGAAAGTGCAAGTCGGATCGTAGCCATGTCGTTCTGTGAGCCAAGGAGTTGTTATCAGGTCTTGTCTTCCTAAGACCGCTTG
>JAZNRS010000157.1:0-52275 GCA_045590815.1 Faecousia sp. | reverse complement strand
CCTGCAAATGCAGGAGGTTTTCTTTGTGTTGTCATTGCGAGGAGCGCAAGCGACGTGGCAATCTCCGTAGTGATGTGAAAGCTCATTCGTTTATTTGCGATTTGATTGCATCTGCCTGCAAGTGTCCACCGGACACTTGCTACGGCAGGACGATCCTTGCCCTAGCCGTAAAAATAGGTAACGCAAACACAAGAAACCTCCTACGAAGGTAGGAGGTTTTTTCATGTCCTCGTCTATGTAGGTTTTTCTTGGTCACAAAAAAGCCTTTCTGACTGCAAATATTTATGCGCATAGCCCTCAGATACATAAGGCATCGATTGCAGATTCCGTATCGAAAAGAATGCAGAGACTGGTTGCCTAAGGGCTGCCATGAATAAGGATGTTTTGTACCGGTAGTCTTTCGCCTACCGGATTTCATCCTGTCTTTTGTTGATTTTTGTTATTGTTCGTGATATGATCAATTTGAAAAATCTTAACTTGACGAGGAGAGGTGATTATGGAAGCAAAACTTGAATATTGTGGTGATTATATTGCAATCAGAGATTTTCACCATTATATTGATGAAGAGATCAACGGAAATCCATATAACTGTTCCTTTGATATTATAGTCAAATCAGGAGCTTTTACTGGAGTTGCAGATGGTTGTGAATGCGATTATAAGGAATTACAGAAATTCATTGTGGCACTGGAAGATTTAATTTTATTCAAGAGAGCAGATGTGACTTTTTGCGAGATTGGTTATGGAAACACAATCCGATTTGAATGCGACAGAATTGGACACATCGAAGTATTGGGAAAAATACAGGGCAATTCGGGAAGTCATGCTTTGAAATTTGAATTTATGACAGACCAGACTGTTTATCCCCAATTTATCAATGAACTAAAAAGTCTGTAAATTCCAATATGTCGAACTGTTCGGCATATTGGAATTTTTCTTTACAGCTTGTATTCTTCGTTGTCCAGTTCGTTTTAATCGTACATAAGTGCCTGTGCCCCGCTACAGGGCAATGCTTTGTAGCCTTGATATTTCTATGAAAAATGATGAGGAAATATAAAAATGGACTGTTGCGAACATTAATTTCGCAACAGTCCATTTTTATAGCATGTGGATATTACTGCCAACCTTCGACATTTTTGCCACGGTCGAATTCTTCCTTATAGTCGTTGTCAGCGACACGGTTGAACAAGTAGATGGGGAAACCAAAAACCAAACCAATTACAACGCAGCCGCTGAAGATGCTGCCCCAGAATACGATGCACAAAATGATCAGCACGATCAATGAAATATTCAAGATCATCTTAAAAGTGCGATTCATATTTATCATCCTTTCGATAGAAATTGGATCACCTGCCATAAGTATAAGCCATATTTACTGAGAAATCAAGTAGTTATTCAAAGAAAAATGGGCGCTCGGTGGAGCGCCCTGCGTTTTTACAGATACCCGCGAATGTCGATGGCTAGTTTTTCTTCCAGGTTGATCAGGCGCTTGGCGAGATCCTTGGAGGATTCGTCGGCGGCTTCATATTGGTTCAGGTACCGATTCAGAGATTTCACGCCCATGTTGCAGCCGTCGGTCATCAGCTCGGCGATGGTGGCATCGGAGCCGTCAATGCCCAGCTTCATATTCGTCTTGATCCAGGACATTCCCTTGGCGATGGGGTTTGGATTCTTGCCGTCATCGTGGTATTTATCTAGCAGTACCTGAATATCGGTCTGCAGGGCTTCGTGGTCTTGCTTACACTTGCTCAGCAGGTGCAGAAATTGCTCGTCGGTCACATTGTCCAGCACATCGTCGATAGACGCTATACCCATTTTGATGCCGGCATCGGTTTCCCGGAGCAGCTTGATGGTATCTTGTTCGATCATATTCATTCCTCCTTGTTTGGTTAGTATGTCCGAACCGGGAGTTTTTACTTTCTTTACAGAAAAAAGTTTCGGAATAATTGCAATTGGTTTACAGATATGATATACTGTAACCAACTATACACCCGGAGGCGTTTATGACTACTATGACCGATTTTCAGCGGAATTTGACGGCGCAGCTTCCCAATGCGGAGCTGCGGCTGAACGAGCCGATGGCGAAGCATACTTCCTTCCGGATCGGTGGCCCGGCAGAGGTGATGGCCTTCCCCCAAACCACCGCAGAATTGTCCGAAATCTTGAAAAAGTCCGCTTTATTGGACTGCAAACCTGCTATTTTAGGTGCAGGAACCAATGTGTTGGCGCCGGATGCCGGTATTTCCGGTTTGGTGATCTGTCTGAAGGACTGCCTGGATGGCATGGAGCAGGTGGACAACAGAACCATCCGTGTGATGGCAGGTGTGACCATGACCCGGGCGGCGGTGTTTGCGGCGAATCTGGGACTGGGCGGACTGGAGTTTGCCCACGGCATTCCCGGTACCGTTGGCGGCGGTGTGTATATGAATGCCGGTGCCTATGGCGGTGAAATTTGTCAAGTGTGCAAAAGTGTGGATGTTATGGATTTCCAGGGCAATATCCGGACTTTTACCAACGAAGAAATGGGATTTTCTTATCGTCACAGTATTCTGGAAGAGCAGGATGGCATTGTGATTTCTGCGGATTTTACCCTCGAGAAGCGTGCTGCTGAAGAAATTCGTGAGAAGATGAAGGAGCTGATGGGAAAGCGCTCTGCTTCTCAGCCTCTGGATAAGCCCTCTGCCGGCTCGGCATTTAAGCGTCCCGTGGGCGGTTATGCCGCTGCGCTGATCGATCAAGCGGGGCTGAAGGGTTTCGTTGTGGGAGATGCGGCGATTTCTGAAAAGCACGCCGGGTTCGCGGTCAATCTTGGCAACGCCACGGCAGAGGATGTGCAGCAGCTTCTGAAGCAGGTGTCTGACATTGTATTTGAAAAGTCCGGGATCCGTCTGGAGCCGGAGGTGCGGATATGGTAAAGAAAATTTTCCTGGGATGTCTTGCGCTGTGCCTGGTGCTTTCCATGGTTGGCTGCAGATCGGCTGTGGATACGCCTAAGAGCCCCTCAGCAACCGTCGGTGCAACGAAGCCCAATTCCCCAGTGGTTGGTGAGGGAAATACTTCTCAGCCTACTACCGATGAAAATGGGGATCCTGCCCCTGGCAGTTCGGGAGATTCTAACCCCGGCGGTACGGATGCTCCTGGTGAAACGCTCCGAAAGGATGATTTTGTCCGGGTTTTGGACTATATTCCCGATGCGGTGCAGAATCTGCGCTACGCAAGTACCAACAATTTCACCGGCAAGGTTATCTACAATTTCCGGGATGCCTACCTGCGTTACGGCACGGTGCAAAAGCTGATGGATGTGGCTGCAGAACTGGAAAAGCAAGGCTACGGTCTGCTGATTTGGGACGGCTACCGTCCGGTATCGGCGCAACGGGAACTGTTTGTGACCTTTCCAGATCCTGACTATGTGTCACCGCCCGGGGTAGGCGAGCAAAACCACAGCCGTGGACGGGCTGTTGATCTGACGTTATATCGCCTGGATAACGGCGCCGAGCTGCTGATGCCCTCGGAATTTGACGATTTTACTGCCATCGCCGACAGAGATTATTCCGATGTGTCGGCGGAGGCGGCTGCCAATGCAACGCTGCTGCAGACGGTCATGGAGCGACATGGTTTTACCGGCTACAGCAAGGAATGGTGGCATTTTAACGATACGGATGAATACCCGGTGGAGGAAAATTTCGATCCCGCCACCTTAGGATAAAAAGAGAGGAGGCTGCTATGGCTGTTTCGTTTTCCGGCGGAGCAAAGGCGGAGATATGCCGTTCGATACCCCAGAAGCGCTGCTGCGCCGTTGCGGAATGCTTTGGTATTCTGCTGTTTTGCAATTATTTTGCTCCGGATGGCATTCGCATCATCACCGAGAGCCGGGAATTTGGTCATAGCTTGCCGAAGCTTTTTAAGCGGGCGTTTGATTTGGAATTCGACAGCTTTCCCAGTATGGAATCTTCGGGAAAACTGGTGTTTCAGATGGATGACCCGGAAAAATTGGACGAAATATTGGATATTTTCGGTTTTGACCGCAATACGGTAGCCCTGCATGTGAATCTGCCTGTGGTGGAGGATGACTGCTGCAAGGCGGCGTTTTTGCGTGGTGCCTTTTTGGCAGGCGGTTCTGTCACCGATCCGGGCAAGGGCTATCATCTGGAGATCGCCACAACCCATCAAAGCGTTGCCCGGGAAACCTATGCGCTGATGGAGGAGATGCTGGGCTTTTATCCGAAGTCCGTTGCCCGTGGCGGCAGCCAGATCTTATACATAAAGCAGAGCGATCTGATCAGCGACTGTCTGACCTTTTTGGGCGCGCCGGTGGCAGCCATGGGTATTATGGAGGCGAAGCTGGAAAAAGAGCTGAACAACAAGGTCAATCGCCGGTGCAACTGCGACGAGGCAAACACCTCTAAGGTGGTAGAAGCCGCCCAGGAGCAGCTTGCGGCGATCCGGACACTCCGTTCTTTAGGGCTGTTTGATCAGCTGCCTGCCAAAACCCAGGTGGCAGCCATCGCCCGGGAAGAAAATCCTGAAGCATCTTTGACGGAATTGGCGGCTATGATGCAGCCGCCCATCTCCAAGCCGGCTATGAATCACCGGCTGAAAAAACTGGTGGAAACCGCAAAGGAGGCGGCAAAATGAGTTTCGCACATTTGCATTTGCATACGGAATACAGCCTCCTGGACGGTGCCTGCCGCATCAGCGGCATCATGGATCGGGTCAAGGAGCTGGGGCAGACTGCCGTCGCTATTACCGACCATGGCGTTATGTATGGCTGCATCGACTTCTATAAGGCTGCCAAGGCCGCCGGGGTCAAGCCCATCATCGGCTGCGAGGTATACGTTGCCCGACGGGGTATGGAGGATCGGGTCTACGGACTGGACAATGATCCGTACCATCTGGTTCTGCTGTGCAAGGATCGGAAGGGCTATGAAAACCTCTGTTTGATGGTGTCCGAGGCCTTTACCAACGGTTTTTACGGCAAGCCCAGAGTGGATCTGGCGCTGCTTGAAAAATATCATGAGGGCTTGATCGCCCTTTCTGCCTGCCTTGCCGGTGCCATCCCCCAGTATCTGATGCAGGAGGACTATGAGCCTGCCAAGCGGTATGCGCTGCGCATGGCGGAGATCTTCGGCAAGGATCACTTCTACCTGGAGCTGCAGGATCATGGCATTCCGGAGCAGACCCCGGTGAATCAAGGCATTTTGCGCATCGCACGGGAAACGGGACTGCCCCTGGTGGTCACCAACGATGCCCATTACCTGCGCAAAGAAGATGCAAAAATGCAGGATGTGCTGCTGTGCATTCAGACCGGCAAGACGGTGGACGATGCCAACCGGATGAAGTTTTCCACAGACGAATTTTACATCAAAAGCGAAGAAGAGCTTCGTCAGCTGTTCCCCAATTGTGACGAAGCCTTTGAGAATACGGGAAAAATCGCCGATCGGTGCAATTTGGAGTTTGTGTTCAATGAGTACCATCTGCCGTCCTTCCCGGTGCCGGAGGGATACACCAACGAGGAATATTTCCGCAAGCTGTGCTACGACGGTTTTCGTGAGCGGTACCAGGATCCTCCGGAGAGCTATCGGGAGCGCCTGGAGTATGAGATCGGCGTGATCAGCCGCATGGGCTATGTGAATTACTATCTGATCGTGTGGGATTTTATCCGCTACGCCAAGGAAAACGGCATTCCCGTGGGTCCGGGACGTGGCTCCGGTGCGGCGTCTATCGTGGCGTACTGTATGCACATCACGGAAGTGGATCCCATGAAGTATGCGCTGATCTTCGAGCGGTTTTTGAACCCGGAGCGAGTCAGCATGCCCGATTTCGATACGGACTTCTGCCAGGAGCGCCGTCCGGAGGTCATTGACTACGTTATGCGCAAGTATGGCGCTGATCATGTGGCGCAGATCGCCACATTTGGTACCATGGCGGCTCGTGGTGCCATCCGTGACGTGGGACGGGCGATGAATTTCACCTTTGCGGAAACAGATGTGGTTGCCAAGCTGGTGCCTACCACCTTGCATATCACATTGAAGGAGGCCCTGGAGGTCAGCCCCAAGCTGAAGGAAATGTACGATACCGATGACCGGGTGAAGACCCTCATCGATACCGCCATGAGCCTGGAGGGGATGCCCAGAAATACCTCCACCCATGCGGCTGGCGTGGTCATTACCGCTGACCCGGTGTGCAGCTATGTACCCCTGTCCCGGAATGACGATACCATCGTCACCCAGTACACCATGACCACCATTGAGGAGCTGGGACTTCTCAAGATGGACTTCCTGGGTCTGCGAAATTTGACGGTTATTGAGGACGCGCAGCGGCAGATCCGTCAGTTTGAGCCGGATTTTGATATCGCTAAAGTACCGGACGATGATCCGGAAACCTTCGCCATGCTGGGCGAGGGCAAGACCCAGGGCGTGTTTCAGCTGGAGTCCGCCGGTATCACCGGCGTGTGCGTGAATATGCACCCGACCTCCATTGAAGACATGACCGCTATCGTGGCGCTGTATCGTCCGGGTCCCATGGATTCCATTCCCGCCTTTATTGCCAACAAGCTGGACCATCGGAAGATCCGCTATAAAACGCCCCTTTTGGAGCCGATTCTGAAGGTCACCTACGGCTGTATCGTGTATCAGGAGCAGGTTATTGAAATTTTCCGCAGTCTTGGCGGCTATACCATGGGTCAGGCGGACAACATCCGCCGTGCCATTTCCAAGAAGAAGATGAAGGTCATCGAGGCGGAGCGGAAGGTCTTCGTCTACGGCGACCCGGAGCAGGGCATCACCGGCTGTATCGGCCACGGGGTGCCGGAGGCGGTTGCCCAGTCCATTTACGATGAGATCGTGGACTTTGCCAACTATGCCTTCAACAAGGCACACGCCGTGTGCTATGCGGTGGTTTCCTACCAAACCGCCTATCTGAAATGCCACTATCCCAAGCAGTATATGGCGGCGCTGATGACCTCAGTGCTGGATTCTGCCACCAAGATCTCCGGCTATATCGCCGAGTGCAAGGAGCTGGGGATCCCGGTCCTGCCTCCGGATATCAATCATTCCGACGATCCCTTTACGGTGGAGGGGGACAGCATCCGGTTCGGCCTGGGTGCTGTGAAGAATGTGGGTCACGGTCTCATTCGCAACATCGTTGCCAAGCGTGCCGATGGGCCGTTCAAATCCCTGGAGGATTTTATCCAGCGGATGGGCGAGGGCGAGCTGAACAAGCGTGCCGTGGAAAACTTCATCAAGTGCGGCGCCATGGACTGCTTCGGCTATCACCGCAGCGAGCTTTTGGCGGTGTATGACAGCATGATGGACACCATCGCCACCACCCGGAAGAGAAATCTGGACGGGCAGATGGGGCTGTTCGGCATGCTGGAGGAGGAAGATTCTGCTTCCACCATTCCTATCCCCAAGCTGGCGGAGATGAAGCCTGCCGACCTGATGGCCATGGAAAAGGAGACCACCGGCATCTACATTTCCGGTCATCCCATGGACGACTACCGGCAGTATCTGCGTAATACCCATGTGGTGCCTATGTCGGCGCTGATGGGGGAGGAGAGCCATTACCAGGACGATCAGATCGTGTCCGTTGCCGGCATCATCCAAAGTATGAAGACCAAGACTACCCGGAATAATTCCCTCATGGCCTATGTGACCGTGGAGGATGACACCGCTGCGATCGAAATGCTGGCATTCTCCAATGTGCTGGGGCAGTACGGCGGTTATTTGCGGGAAAATGAGGCGGTGGTGATCACCGGACGGCTGTCCATCCGGGATGATAAGGATCCTCAGATCGTGATCAACCGGGCCCGTCCCATCACCGATTTTTCCGAAGCACCCCAGCCGGTGGCGCATCAGACCCAACCCATCGCTTCCAACGGAACCTTGTGGCTGCGGCTTACCGGCGAGGCGGATCCCCGGTACCGGAAGGTCAGAGCCATCGTGAATATGTTCCCCGGCGACGGCATGGTCAAGGTGTTTTTTGAAGATACCCGAAAGCTCCGGGGCGCAAATGCCAGCTTTGATCCCAGAATGCTCCAGGAGCTGAAAAATGTTCTGGGAAATGACAATGTTGTGCTGAAATAACTTTCCTTTTATCCAAAAATGTGATATAATACTCAGTTGAAAGGGGTGTGCGCCTTGAAAAAGTGGATAAAAATCAGCTGCCTGATCTTGGCGGCACTGCTCCTGAGCGGCTGCAATATGCTGACGGTGAATGAGATGTACTGTCTGCCCAAGCGCTCGGAGGATTACAAGAATCTTCAAAAGGCCATGGACGATGCCATGCGCAAGCTCAGTTACTGCGCACCGCTGTCCGGCGATAACCTGCAGGCTGTCCAAAAGGCGGATCTCAATGGCGATGGGGTGGAGGAATACCTCATTTTTGCCAAAAGTGAAACGGAAAAGCCATTGCGTGTGCTGATCTTTCAGCAGTTAGACGGTGCTTATCAGCTGGTGGATACCATCCATAGCACCGGTTCCGGTTTTGACGTGGTGGAATATGCCCGGGTGGACGATCAGCCGGGATACGAGCTGATCATTGGCAGACAGGTCAGCGATCAGGTTACTCGCTCGCTGACAGCCTATCATTTTGCGGATGGCAAAGCCATCGCCATGATGAATGCCAACTACACCAAATTCGTCACCTGCGACTTGAATGCGGATGGGCGCACCGGTATGCTGGTGCTGCACCCCGGAGAATCCGACGAGGCCAACGGTATCGCGGAGGTTTATCACTACAGCGGCGGTGCCATGGAGCGCTCCAATCAAATGAACATGTCCCAGCCGGTGAGTCAGATCAAGCGCATCGTTTACAGTAAGCTCCATGGCGGTCAGCCGGCGGTGTATGTGGCTTCTGCCGTGGGGGAGACCGCAATCATCACGGACGTTTTTGCCGTGCGGGACAATCTGTTTACCAATGTGAGCTTTTCCAATGAGTCCGGCACCAGTGTGCAGACCCTACGCAATTATTTCGTCTTTGCGGATGATATTGATGCTGACGGTGTCATGGAGCTTCCGGATCTCATTACCATGTGCAGTCCCGGTGATACCAGGATCTCCAATATGCAGTACCTGATCCGTTGGTATGCCATGACTGCCGCCGGTGAGGAGGTGGACAAGGCGTTCACCTATCACGATTACCAGGCTGGCTGGTATATGGATCTGCCTGCGAAGCTGGCACCCAGATTCGCTGTGGTGCAGCGGGGGGATGCCTATGAATTTTACCTGTGGGACGAAGGCTATCAGCAGGTCCAAAAGCTGCTGACGGTCTATGCCCTCACCGGCGCTGACCGGGATGAGCAGTCCCTTTCCAACAATCGATTTGTTCTTTACAAAACGGATACCACCGTTTATGCCGCCAATCTGGAGGTGGCCGCTGCCGATCACGGCGTGACCCAGGAGGTCCTCAGCGGAAGCTTCCATTTGATCCGCGGCGACTGGAAAAACGGAGAAATATAAGAGGTGCCATTATGAAAAAAGTACTGATTTTGGAAGATGAGGAGAATATCCGCAGCTTTGTGGTGATCAATCTGCAAAGAGCGGGATATGTAACGGTGGAGGCCGGTAGTGGCGAGGAAGCCCTGGAACGACTGAAGGAGCATCCGGATGTGGATGTTGCGGTGCTGGATATTATGCTTCCGGATATCGACGGCTTCGAGGTCTGTCGCCGGATCCGTGCGACCAGTAAGCACATCGGCATCATTATGCTTACCGCCCGAACCCAGGAAATGGACAAGATCACCGGTCTGATGAATGGCGCCGATGACTATGTCACCAAGCCTTTCTCGCCTGCGGAGCTGACCGCACGGCTGGATGCGCTGGTTCGCCGTGTCCGGGGTGACAGTGTGGCAGCCAGCGAGCTGCTGTCCCAGGGCCCGTTCATTCTGAACACCCGCAACCGGACATTGGAAAAAATGGGCAACCGTATCCGCCTGACCCAGGTGGAATATGCCATCGTCAAGCTGTTTATGCAGAATCCCGGCAGAGCCCTGTCCAGAGAGGAGATCCTTTCTGCTGTATGGGGTCGGGAGTATGAGGGTGACCTGAAGATCGTGGATGTAAACATTCGCCGTCTTCGCATCAAGCTGGAGGACAACCCCAATCTGCCCTCCTATATCACCACAGTGTGGGGCTTCGGCTATAAGTGGGGAAGCTGATCACAGAAAAGAGGAGTAGCCTATGCGGAAAATCGGCGGACTGCGCAGGCGCTGGCTGATCAATACAGTCGGCTTGATATTTGCGCTGGGCGTTGCCTGCGTGATTGCGGTGAGTGCGGCCTTTGCGGCGTATTATTATTCGGGCATGGAATCGGATATGTGCCGCCGCGCGGAGGAAACCACCAATTACTTCGAAGAGTATCTGAATCTGGAATATGAGGAGTATTACCAGTCCTGCATTACCTATGCCCAGACCTTCGAGGAGCGCAATACCATCGAGCTGCAGTTTGTGGATGCGGACGGTACGCTGATCGTGTCCTCCTACGGCGAGTGGGCGGGGGAACCCCCCAGCACGCCGGAGATCCAGGAGGCAATGAGCAAACGTGGCGTCGGTACCTATGTGGGTGCGGATCCGGTGACCTCGGAGTGGATCATTGCGGTGTCCAGCCCGGTGATCTACAAAAACGGCGAGGTGGTCGGCGTGTTTCGCTATGTGACCTCCACCCGGCTGATGAACATGCAGATCCTGCGGGTGTGCGGCACAGCCTGCGTGGCGCTGTTGCTGGTGGTTGCGATCCTGCTGCTGAGCAGCGGATATTTTATGCGCTCCATCATTAACCCTTTGGGCGAAATTACGGAAAAGGCAAAAAAGATCGCCAACGGTACCTACGGCATCCAGCTGGAGCCCAAGTACAACGATGAGATCGGCGAGCTGGCACAGACGGTCAATGAAATGTCTGTAAAGCTGAATCAGAATGAGAAGATGCAAACGGAATTCATTTCCTCTCTGTCCCATGAGCTGCGCACGCCCTTGACGGCGATCCACGGCTGGAGTGAAACGCTGCTCGCCGATGATAATTTGGATCCCCAGACCCGTCGTGGCATGAAGATCATTCTGGGCGAAACCAAGCGCTTGACGGAAATGGTCGTGGATCTGCTGGACTTTACCCGGATCCAGGACGGTCGGTTTACGCTGAATATCGAAACTGCCGATATTCTGGCGGAGTTTGAAGATACGGTGTATATGTATGGCAGCCGGTTGACCCAGGATGGGATCACCCTGGATTACCTGCCAACAGAAGAGGAAATTCCGGAGATCCCTTGCGATCCCAAGCGGTTGCGGCAGGTCTTCCTGAATATATTGGACAATGCCGCCAAGCATGGCGGTGAAGGCAAGCGGATCGAGGCATCGATCCAAATGGAAAATGAGGATGTGGTGGTCCGGATTCGGGATCACGGTCCCGGCATTCCCGAGGACGAGCTTCCTCTGGTCAAGAAAAAATTCTACAAGGGCAGTTCGAAAGCCCGTGGTTCCGGTATCGGTCTTGCGGTGTGCGATGAGATCGTTGGGTTTCACGGGGGTACATTGGAGCTGGAAAATGCCCCGGGCGGCGGCACTGTGGTAACGGTGCGCCTGCCTGCCAGCCAGTGAGAAAGGAACAGTATGGCACAGAAAAATCAAACGCCATGTGCGGAAAAATTTAAGACCATGATCGGCGGACAAGCGCTGATCGAGGGCATCATGATGCGCGGTCCCGAGAAGGATGCCATCGTGGTGCGCACCAAGGAAGGGCTGAAGGTAGACGTAAAGCCCCGGAAGGTCCATAAAAAAGGCAGCTTTGCCACCTGGCCTCTGATCCGGGGCGTGGTGGGCTTCTTTGATGCCCAGTTCGTGGGCATCCAGGCGATCATGCAGTCTGCGGATCTTGCTCCCGAGGAAATGCAGGGCGAGCAGTCCAAGCTGGATCAATGGCTGGATAAGAAGCTGAGCAACGAGAAATTCCGCAACGGCATTCTGGGTGTGATGGTGGCGATCTCGCTGCTGTTTTCCATTGGATTGTTTTTTGTTGTTCCCATGCTGCTGGGTAACCTGCTTCGCAACTGGATCCATAATGAGCTGGTGATCAACCTGTTGGAGGGTGTGATCCGCATGGTCATCTTCGCAGGCTACATGCTGCTGGTGTCCACCATGAAGGACATGAAGCGGGTGTTTGCCTACCACGGCGCGGAGCATAAGACCATTCGCTGTTACGAGGCCGGTCTGCCGCTGACTGTGGAAAATGTGCAGAAGATGACCCGGCTGCACCCCCGGTGCGGTACCAGCTTCCTGCTGGTGGTGATGCTGCTGTCGATTTTGGTGTTCTCCGTGGCGTCCAGCTTGCTGGGTATGCTTCCCGGACTGGATGCCCTGGTGGGCAGCAGACTGATCAAGATCGTGCTGAAGCTGGCACTGATCCCTTTGGTAGTCGCCATCGCATACGAGATCAACCGTCTGGTTGGACGGTATGATAATTGGTTCACCCGGATCCTTACCGCTCCCGGTATGTGGATGCAGAAATTCACCACCCAGGAGCCGGATGACAGCATGGTTGAGGTGGGCATCGCCGCCGTGGAGGCTGTGCTTCCGGAAAAGGAGGGCGACGATAAGTGGTAAAGAAGTTTTCTCAGCTGTATTTGGACGCCCGCCGTGCCCTCATGGAAAAGGAGGATCAGCAGACCGCCAGCCTTTTGGCTCGGAATTTGCTGTGCTACGTTTCCGGAAAGAGCCAGGAAGCCATCGTTGCCGATCGGGAAAAGTATGCCTGCGAGTCGGTTTGTGAGGCCATGGAGTCTGCGGTGGAGCGGCTTTTGAATGACGAGCCCCTGGCCTATGTGCTTGGGGAGTGGAGCTTCTACGGCATGAATCTCTATGTGGATCAAAATGTTTTGACCCCCAGGGACGATACCTGCGCGGTGACGGCTCTCGCTATCAAAAAAGGTCTGTTTTTGGAGCAGGATCCCCGGATTTTGGATCTGTGCACCGGCTCCGGCTGCATCGGTCTGGCGGTAGCCAACCGGGTGAAGGATGCCCGGGTGACCCTGGCGGATATTTCCCGGGATGCGCTGGCTGTAGCCAAGAAGAATATCACCCGGCAGAAGCTCAGCGGTCGGGTTTCCTGCGTGCAGGCGGATGCCATGACACCGCCTCCGGCGTTTATGGGCAAATTTGATCTGATCGTGTCCAATCCTCCCTATGTGACTACCAAGGAGATGGGAGAGCTGGATCGGAGTGTGAAGGATTTTGAGCCCCATTTGGCGCTTCACGGCGGTGAAGACGGTTTGGATTTTTACCGTGCCATCGTGAAAAATTATACCGGTGCACTGAAGCCCGGCGGCTATCTGTGCTTTGAGTTTGGCATGGGGCAGGGGGACGATGTGTGCCGCATTTTGGAAGAAAACGGGTATACCATTCTGGAACGTTCCAGAGATTATAACGACAGAGAACGGGCTGTGCTGGCACAGTTCGGCAGGAAGGATGAAGAATAATGGCAAGCAAGAAACCTCTTTATGAAGCGCCGACTCCGGCGTCCGACAAGGCCAAGGCGCTGAAGACTGCCCTGGCACAGATCGAAAAGAATTACGGCAAGGGCACCGTTATGCGCCTTGGCGAGCGGCCCGAGATGAATGTGGAGGCGATCCCCACCGGTTCTCTGGCGCTGGATGCGGCGCTGGGCATCGGCGGCGTGCCCAAGGGTCGTATCATCGAGATCTATGGTCCCGAATCCTCCGGTAAGACCACCCTGGCGCTGCACATTCTGGCTGAGGCACAGAAGCGCGGCGGCGAGGTTGCCTTCGTGGATGCGGAGCACGCACTGGATCCGGTGTATGCGGCGGCTTTGGGCGTGGATACCGACAGTCTGCTGGTTTCCCAGCCGGATACCGGCGAGCAGGCGCTGGAGATCACCGATGCTCTGGTGCGTTCCGGTGCGGTGGATGTGGTGGTCGTGGACTCCGTGGCTGCGCTGACCCCCCGACAGGAAATTGAGGGCGAGATGGGCGATGCCTTTGTTGGTCTGCAGGCTCGGCTCATGTCCCAGGCGCTGCGTAAGCTGGCAGGCAGCATCGCTAAGACCAACTGTGTGGTCATCTTCATCAACCAGCTGCGTATGAAGATCGGTGTGATGTACGGCAACCCCGAAACCACAACCGGTGGTAATGCGCTGAAGTTCTATTCCTCCGTGCGTTTGGATGTGCGCCGTGTGGAGTCCATCAAGGAAGGCGGCAATGTCATCGGCAACAAGACCCGTGTCAAGGTGGTTAAGAACAAGGTTGCGCCTCCCTTCCGGGAAGCCCATTTCGATATCTACTACGGTCAAGGTATCAGCAAGTGGGGCGAGCTGGTGGATCTGGCGGTTCAGCTGGACATTGTTCAGAAGAGCGGCAGCTGGTTCTCCATGGGCGATGAGCGCATCGGTCAGGGCAAGGACAGCGTAAAGACCTACCTGCAAGCCAACCCCGACATCGCTGAAAAGGTGGAGGCTGAGGTTCGTGCCAATTTGGGCAAGCTGATGGGCGTGGAATCCAAGCCTGCCAAGGCCGCCGATAAGGGCGTAGCCATCAGCGCTGACGATTTCATCGATGAGGATTGAGAAGCTTCAGCTGAAGCCGGATCGGGCAGGGCGGTACTACGTCCGCTTTGATGACGGCTCCACGATGCGTCTTTACCGGCAGACTGTGGAAGACCACGGTCTTTATACCGGCATGGAGCTGGATGAGGAGCAGATGGAAGCCCTGCGCACCGATGCAGGGCAGATGTCTGCGAAAATGCGTGCGGTGCGGATCGTATCTGTCACCAATGTGTCCCAACGGGATCTGCAGCAGCGGCTGATCCGCAAGGGGGAGGACCCCCGGCAGGCGGCGGAGGCTGTGGAGTGGATGGTGGACATGAAGCTGGTGGACGATTCTGAAACTGCTTCCCAGATCGTCCGGCGGTGCGCGGCCAAGGGCTATGGCATCGCCAGAGCCAAGCAGGCGCTGTATGAAAAGCGCATTCCCAAGGAATTTTGGGAGGATGCTTTGGAGGATTATCCGGATCAAACCGAAAAAATAGTGGATTTCCTGCGTTCCAGGCTGGGCGCTGATGCAGACGATAAGCAGCAGAAAAAGGTAATCGATGCGCTGCTGCGCCGTGGTCACAGCTACGGCGACATTCGTTCTGCCCTCAGACAGCTGGAAATTACGGAATTCCCGGAGGATTAACATGGCGAATATTGGATTTATTTCCCTTGGCTGCGCCAAGAATCAAGTGGATTGCGAGCGGATGATGTACCGTGTCCAGGAGGCGGGTCATCAGGTCTACCCCGGCATCGAGGGCTGCGATGTGGTTGTGATCAACACCTGCGGCTTCATCGATTCGGCAAAATCTGAGGCCATCGACTACATACTCATGACCGCCGGTCTGAAGGTCCAGGGGAGTGTGGGAAAGATCCTGGTCACCGGCTGTCTTTCGCAGCGGTACCAGGATCAGATCATGGTGGAATTGCCGGAAGTGGACGGCGTTTTGGGCACCGGCAGCTACGCAGATGTGGTTGGTGCTATTGATGCGCTGTTGGAGGAGCAGACCGTATCCCAGTTTGGGGATATTGATGCTCCCGAGCTGGAGACCGGTCGCATTGTGACCACTCCGGAGCATTATGCCTTTATTAAGATCGCTGAGGGCTGCGACAATCGCTGCGCCTACTGCGTGATTCCTTATCTGCGTGGCAAGTTCCGCAGCCGTCAGATGGATGATGTGCTGTACGAAGCACGGCTGCTGGCTGCCAGCGGCGTGAAGGAGCTGATCGTGGTCGCCCAGGATACCAGCCGTTACGGCACAGACCTGCCCGGACATCAGCGGCTTTTGCCGGAGCTGTTGCGGCAGATGTGTCAGATCGATGAGCTGGAGTGGATCCGGGTGCATTATCTGTACCCCGATGAGATCGATGACGAATTGATCGATGTGATCGCTTCTGAGCCGAAGATCGTCAAGTACCTGGATATTCCCATCCAGCACAGCAACAGCAAGGTCCTGGCGCTGATGAATCGCCGGGGCGATGGGGAGTATTTGCGTGGTTTGTTTGCCAAGCTGCGCCAGCGGATCCCCGGACTGGTGCTGCGCACCAGCATCATCACCGGTCTTCCTGGTGAGGGTGAGGAGGAATTTGCCGAGCTGTGCGAATTCCTGAAGGAAATGAAGCTGGAACGGGTGGGTGCGTTCCCATTCTCTCCCGAGGAGGGCACTCCTGCAGCGGAAATGGCATTCCCCGATGCCCAGATCGCCCAGGAGCGTGCTGCCATCGTAGAAACCATCCAGTCCCGGATCATGGACGAATACAATGAAGCTATGATCGGGAAGACCTTGAAGGTTCTGGTGGATGGCTTTGACGAAGAATTTGGGCAGTATTTCGGTCGTACTTATGCCGATTCGCCGGATATCGACGGACGTGTGTGGCTTGCCTGCGACGAGGATCTGTCCGAGGGCAGCTTTGTGACTGTGTGCGTGGATGGCCTTGTGGAGGGCGATCTGTCCGGCTATATCGTGGAGGAAGAGGCATGACGTTAGCAAGCAAAATTACCTTGATCCGTGTGGCGTTTATCCCGGCGTATATGGTGCTGATGTACCTGAGCGGCGGAGCGGCGAATGTATTTATGTGGTGCGCCCTGGGCGTATTCATTCTTGCCAGCATCACGGATTTTTTGGACGGGTATATCGCCCGGAAATATAACCAGGTCAGCGATTTCGGCAAATTTCTCGATCCCTTGGCGGACAAGCTGCTGACCATTGCGGCGCTGGCTATGTTCTGTCAGTGGGGGCAGGTGCCTGCCTGGGCGCTGATGATCATTCTCACCCGGGAATTTGCGGTGACCGGTCTGCGGCTGGTGGCTGTGGGCAAGGGCACCGTCATCGCCGCTGGTTGGAGCGGAAAGATCAAGACCGCCGCATCCATGATCGGTCTGTGCTTTCTGATGGCATTCCCCACGGTTTCCTGGCTGTGCTGGACGGTGGTGGGCATCATTGTGGTGACCACGGTGTATTCCGGCGTGGAGTATTTTATCCAAAACTGGAAATGCCTTTGGGATTGATTTATTTACTGTGAGGTTATTATGAATACCAAAGAAATCGGTGAAATTCGGCGCCGTCAGCGCCGTGACCGGAGCAATATGACCGCCATTTACGGCTGCTATGTGAACGATAACAAGGAAATTATCGCACAATTTCAGCAAAGCACCGGTATTATGCCGGAAAATGAGGCGGAAAAATACTTTGCCTTGATGCGCCGTGCTTTGTCCGGCACCATCGGCAAGAATTTGATCGACATCAATTTCAAGACCAGCCAGGTGGCTGATTCTGAGGAACACCGGCTGCTGATGGAGCTGCGCAAGACCCGGCTGAAGGAAGATAATCTTCGGATGGATTTCTACAAGAAGGTCGTGGAAACCGTTTCCCTGGAGAGCAGCTACCTGATCCTGATCGGTTGCGACAGCTATGATGTTCCCTTCAAGAGCAAGGACGATGAGCTGCAGAGTGATGCCTCCAATGAGGTGTATACTTATCTGCTGTGTGCCATCTGTCCTGTAAAGCAGACCAAGCCCAATCTGCACTACATCCCCGAGGAAAAGCAGTTCCACGACGGCGGTATGCAGAATATTGTGTCTGCGCCGGAGCTGGGCTTTTTGTTCCCGGCCTTTGACAACCGGGCGACCAATATCTATAATGCGTTGTATTACACCCACAGCCCCAAGGAAAGCCATGAGGCCTTTGTGGCATCGGTGTTCAACACCCCCATCCCCAAGCCTGCGGCGGAGCAGAAGAAGTCCTTTGAGGCGCTTTTGACCGTTGCGCTGGATGATGAGTGCAATATGGACCTGGTGCAGACCGTCCATGAGGAGCTGTGCCAGCGCATCGAGCTGCACAAGGAAAGCAAGATCCCGGAGCCTCTGCTGGTGAGCAAGGAGGACGTGAAGGAAGTGCTGACCTCCTGCGGCGTGTCCCAGGAGCATATGGCGAAATTCAGCATCAATTACGATGAGACCTTCGGCTTTGAAGCTGCGCTGCACCCGAAAAACATCATCGACAACAAGCGCTTTGAGATCAAGACCCCTGATGTTTCCATCAAGGTCGCCCCGGATCGTACCGATTTGATCGAGACCCGGGTCATCGGCGGCGTGAAGTACATCCTTATCAATGCGGAGGAAAATGTGGAGGTCAACGGCGTGAACATCCACATCGCCGAAGGGGAGCCCCTTGCTATTTCTTGACAAATGGTGTATAATGTAGCTTGTACACAGGAGGTGTCATCATGAGTAACCGTCTTATCTGCTCTCTGAACATGAGCGGCAAGCATATGGGCAAGGCTCCGATGCTGATGGGATTTGCCTTTTACCTGCAAATTATATATTATTTCGGCTTTACCCGGCTGGAGCAGATGGGTTTTGGCAAAATGCTTTTGATGCTGATCCTGCCTGCGCTGCTTACATTGGCGTTTATCGTGCTGATGCGTGGCATCCACTATAAAAACCCGGTGGTTTACGGCGCGATCGGCATGGCGTACTGCCTGCTATTGCTGCTGCAGAGCCTTACCAGCGGCAGCGTGCTGCGGATCGTTTTGGCGTGCATCGTGTATGTGGCGTGCATGGTCATGATGTGCATGGTGGTGCTGAAGCTGCTGAACAAGTGGTTCGCAGTTGGAGCGCTGCTTGCGGCTGCCGGCGGTCGGTTCTTCATTTTTGATCTGGTTCAGCATGTGTTCAAGCTGCACTTTGTTGCCATGATCCTGGAAGCATCGGTGATCTGCGCGCTGCTTTCCCTGGCGATCATGTTCTACTATTTGGAGATCAAGGCTGCAATAAGAAGATAAAATAACTCCCTCAGGAAGGTTCCTGAGGGAGTTTTCCTTTATTTGCTGTTTTTTACGATGTCTACGATCATGGAAACGCATTCGTCGATGCCCAGCTTGCCGCTGTTCAGGCACAGGTCGTAATTTTTCGCCTGACCCCAGGTGCGACCGGTGTAATGCTGGTAATTCACCATACGGCGCTTATCCTTTTCGTTCAGACGTGCTTCGGGACTCTTTTCCGACTCGCCATACAGCCGCACGATGCGGTCCGCCCGGAAGTCCATATCCGCATGGATAAACACATCCAGGCAGTCCTGCCGATCCTTGAGGATGTAATCGGCGTTACGGCCCACGATGACGCAGGGACCCTTTTCCGCCAGCTGCATGATCACGTTGCATTGGATGCTCCAAAGGAAGTCTGCCGTGGACATACCGTTCATCAGTCCGGGGATGCCCTGGTGGGAGAAGGCGTATGCCAAACGGCTGCGGCTGGGGGCGTGCTCGCCGTGCTCTTCAATAAATTGAGGGGCAAAGCCGGATTCTAAAGCCACCTGCTCCACCAGCTCCTTGTCATAGAAGGGGATACCCAGCTGATTGGCGACCTCCCGACCGATGCTGCGTCCGCCGCTGCCAAATTCACGGCTGATGGTGATGATCTTAACTTCCATGATAAAACCTCCCGGCACTTTTTCCTTATTATAGCTTTTTCGCTTGCAAATGTCAATTCAACGGGTGAAAAAACTGCTGCCATCTGCGGTGAATTTAGCCATAAACTGCGCCATAAAAAGCGGAAGAATGTGTATAATGACGAAAGTGTCTTCCTGCTGTTGACATTTGCGCAAATTTGGCTATACTTGTACACAGAAAACCAAATAACCTATGACGCTTTTCGGGAAAGCGGCGCTGCCCACCGAAGGATTAACAGTCTCAGGTATCTCCTCCGGGGGATAGGACCGAAAAGCAGAGGACTCTCTGGAGAACACATTCAGTTGTGTGCCGAAGGTGCAAGGCGAAAGCCGAATCTCTCAGGCAAACGGACGGAGATGCATACAGCAGCCGTGTCTTGGGCGTATTATGCAGTCCTCTTTTTTGGGACTGCATTTTTTGTTTGGTGAATAATTAGAAAGAGGGAACAATTATGTACGGAAAACCTATCGATTCTATTGGCTTTGTTGCAAATTATGATGCTGAGCTGGCTGCGATGATGGATCGTGAGCTGGGCCGTCAGCAGGACGGTCTGGAGCTGATCGCTTCTGAGAACTTTGCTTCTCCCGCTGTGATCGCTGCTATGGGCTCCATCCTCACCAATAAGTACGCCGAGGGTCTGCCCGGCAAGCGCTACTACGGCGGCTGCCAGTTTGTAGACGAGATCGAGGCGCTGTGTATCGAGCGTGCCAAGAAGCTGTTCGGCGCTGAGTTTGCCAACGTTCAGCCCCACTCCGGTGCCCAGGCCAACATGGCTGTGCAGCTGGCTTTGCTGCAGCCCGGTGATACCATGATGGGTATGAGCCTTGCCAATGGCGGTCACCTGTCCCACGGCAGCCCTGCCAACATCTCCGGCAAGTATTACAATGTTGTTTCCTATGATGTCAACCACGACACCGGCCTGATCGACTACGATCAGATCCGTGACATGGCGAAGGCTTGCCAGCCCAAGTTGATCATCGCCGGCGCCTCCGCTTATCCCCGTGCCATCGATTTCAGCATCTTTGCGGACATCGCCCATGAGGTCGGTGCTGTGCTGATGGTGGATATGGCGCACATTGCCGGTCTGGTTGCCGGTGGCGCGCACATGAGCCCCGTGCCCTATGCGGACATCGTCACCACCACCACCCACAAGACCCTCCGCGGTCCCCGTGGCGGTCTGATCCTGGCGAAGGAAGAGTACGCCAAGAAGCTGAACTCCGCCGTGTTCCCCGGCACCCAGGGCGGTCCTCTGGAGCACGTCATCGCTGCCAAGGCTGTGTGCTTGAAGGAAGCCATGAGCGACGACTTCAAGACCTATGCCCACAACGTGGTGAGCAACGCCAAGGTCATGGCTGAGTCCCTGCTGGAGGAGGGCTTCGACCTGGTCACCGGCGGCACCGATAACCCTGTGATGCTGGCGGACCTTCCTCCCATGAACATCACCGGCAAGGATCTGCAGACCCGCTGCGATGCCAACCACATCACCCTGAACAAGAACGCCATCCCCAACGATCCCGAGAAGCCCGCCATCACCAGCGGTGTCCGCATCGGTACTGCTGCCGTGACCACCCGTGGTCTGGGCGCAGAGGAGATGAAGCGCATCGCCCACTGCATCGGTCTGACCGCCCGTGATTTCGAGGGCACCCAGGCTGAGGTGCACGCAACTGTGGCAGATATCTGCGAAAAGTTCCCCCTGTACAAGTAAAATGCGGTTCCCGGGTGGATTTCCACCCGGGAATTTTAGATTTTTTCCGAAATTATGATAAAAAAGTCTTGAAATTTCCTGAAAAATGTGTTTATAATATACACAAATGTCGTTAGGAGGTGCAAAAATGTTCGTTGATGATCTGCGTCGGCTGGAAATGGAAATGGGAACGGCGGAAAATATTGCCCAAACTGTGGATTTTATGGCACAGTATCTGCGGAAATTTTTGCGCCCCGGGGATAAGCTCATGATCTGCTATGCCAATGCGCAGTCCGGTGATTTTGGGGATATTTTGGCCCAGGCGGCAAAACAATTGGGCGTTACAGTGCTGATACCGGAGAATCTCAAGTGGAAGACATTGCTGCAGTTGGCGTTTCGCTCTCGTGCTACCGCCATCAGCGCACCGCCTTTTGTGGTGCTTGGTCTGACAAAATTGGGAAGGCACACCAATACGCCTCTGTATTTCAGAAATGTGATCACTGCCGGTTATCGGTGCAGCGCCTGGATGATCGAGGGGATCCAACGTGGTTTGGATTGTCTGAACTGGGGCGTGCTGGGACCCGGTACCGGTCCTGTGGTCAGCGGCGTTAGCTGTGATAAAGAGCCGGTCATTCACTTCCGGGATGACGTGTTTGATGTGGAAAACGTGGATGCGGAGGGGAACATTCTTGCCGACGGTGAGAGCGGATACCTGGTCCTGATCCCGAAGACTGCGCCGCACCTGCGTTATAATTCCGGCGAGATGGGTCGCATTCGCAGGACACCCTGCACCTGCGGCTGCACATCGCCGTCCTGGCTGGAGGTATATTCCGGTGCGGATGTGGATCCTTACCAGGAGCAGCTGGGAAGAGAGCTGCTGAATTGGACCAGCATCCTGGATACCCGTTTCCACAATGGCGAAAGCGGTTTTGAGGTGGAAATGGTGGTATTTCCCGGGGAAAAGCTGCCCAGTATGCCCCAATGCGCCAAGCTGGTGATCCGGAATTGGGATCCGGATACGGATGTGCCGTTTTGGTTCCATCCGGATTGGAGAAAAAAAGAGTATAACGGTTGACTTTTCCCGAATTTGTGTTAAAATATCGGGGATATGCAAAAGCAATGCGGAAGCCAAGCAGATCGGTGCGTCCATAGCGAGAGGGGAGCGGTGAAAGCCCTCGGCGTAACATTTGCAAGCCACTTTCAAGCAGCCCGGGATGACCGGGACGGGTGCTCCCGTTACAGAGCGACTAAGATGCCTGCCTTGCAGGCGAATTAGGGTGGTACCGCGATTCACGTCGCCCCTATGTGTTAGGGGCGGCGTTATTTTTTGGAGGTAATGACAATGAACAAACCTTATGGTGTAAACGAACTGCGTGAGATGTTCCTCAGCTACTTCGAGAGCAAGGGACACCTGCGTCTGCCCAGTTTTTCTCTGATTCCTCAGAACGATGCTTCTTTGCTGCTGATCAACTCCGGCATGGCGCCCATGAAGCCCTATTTCAAGGGCGAGGTGGAGCCCCCCCGTCGCCGTGTCTGCACCTGCCAGAAGTGCATCCGTACCGGCGATATCGAGAATATCGGCAAGACTGCCCGCCACGGCACCTATTTTGAGATGCTGGGCAACTTCTCCTTCGGCGACTATTTCAAGCATGAGGCCATTGCCTGGTGCTGGGAATTTTTGACCAAGGTGGTGGGACTGGACGACAGCCGTCTGTACCCCTCTATCTATGAAAACGACGAGGAAGCCTTCGAGATCTGGAACAAGGAGATCGGTATTTCCGCCGACCGGATCTTCCGGTTCGGCAAGTCCGACAACTTCTGGGAGCATGGCTCCGGTCCCTGCGGTCCCTGCTCCGAGGTCTACTATGACCGTGGCGAGAAGTACGGCTGCGGCAGCCCCGACTGCAAGGTGGGCTGCGAGTGTGACCGGTTCATGGAGGTCTGGAACAACGTCTTCTCCCAGTTTGACAACGACGGTCAGGGTAATTACACGGAGCTTGCTCAGAAGAATATCGACACCGGCATGGGCCTGGAGCGTCTGGCAGTTGTGTGCCAGGATGTGAACAGTCTGTTCGATGTGGATACCGTCATGAACATCACCAACAAGGTCACCGAGATCACCGGTGCCAGCTATGGTCAGAGTGTCAAGACCGACGTGTCCCTTCGGGTCATCACCGACCATATCCGTGCATCCTCTTTCATGATCGCTGACGGTGTGCGCCCCACCAACGAGGGTCGTGGCTACGTTCTGCGCCGCCTGCTCCGCCGTGCCGCACGGCATGGTCGGCTGCTGGGCGTGAAGAAGCCTTTCCTGTATGAGGTTGTGGAAACCGTCATTAAGGAAAACGAGAGCCACTACAGCTACCTCCGTGAGCGTGCTGACTACATCATCAAGACCGTCCTCACTGAGGAAGAGAGCTTTGCCAAGACCGTGGACACCGGTATGCGGATTTTCTCCGAAAAGCTGGCTGAGCACAAGGCCAATGGCGCTACCGTGTTCTCCGGTGCCGATGCCTTCCTGCTGGCGGATACCTACGGTTTCCCCATCGATCTGACCATCGAGATGCTGGAAGACGAGGGCATGACTGTTGACATGGAAAAGTACACCGAATGCCGTGAGGAGCAGCGGATCCGTGCCCGTGAGGACCGGAAGAAGATGGGCGATCTGGGCTGGGCAGGCATCGACCTGGGTCAGGACATCAAGCCCACCGTCTTTGTTGGCTATACCGAGAATGTTTGCAACAGCAATGTAGTCGCTGTTTGCGTCGGGGAAGAGGTCACTGGTGTGATCACCGGCGGCGAGAAGGGCATCATCGTCCTGGATAAGACTCCCTTCTATGCGGAAATGGGCGGCGAGGTGGCTGACCACGGCATGATTCTGGTTGGCGACAGCCGGTTCATTGTCAATAATGTTCAGAAGGACAAGGGCGGCAAGTACCTGCACTACGGTGAAATGATGGACGGCACCATCAAGGTGGACGATGTAGTTTGCGCATCCATTGACGTAGAGCGCCGCAACGCCATTCAGCGTGCCCACTCCGCTACCCACCTGCTGCAGAAGGCGCTGACCAGCGTCCTGGGCGACCATGTGCACCAGGCCGGTTCTCTGGTGGAGCCCGACCGTCTGCGTTTTGACTTTACCCATTACTCCGCTTTGACTGCTGAGGAAATGGCTGAGGTGGATGCCATCGTCCAGGCCGCTGTGCTGGAGGGTTACGGCATCGACACCCGTGAGATGCCCATTGACGAGGCGAAGGCTCTGGGCGCAACCGCCTTGTTCAGCGAAAAGTACGGCGATACGGTCCGTGTGGTCAACATGGGCGGCTATTCCATCGAGCTTTGCGGCGGCACCCACCTGGATAACACCGCCAAGGTCGGTCCTTTCCGTATCGAGAGCGAGGGCAGCGTAGCTTCCGGTGTCCGCCGTATTGAGGCTGTGGTGGGCAAGGAGTGCCTTGCAGACATGGCAAAGAACCGTGAGCTGATCTATGGCGTTTGCGCACAGCTGAAGACCAAGCCCGGCGAGCTGGGCGATAAGATCCGTACGCAGATCGAAGAGATCAAGGATCTGAAGCGGATCATCGAGAGCTTCAAGGCTAAGGAAGCCGCCGGTGAGGTGGAGCGCTTCCTGTTCTCTGCCCACAATGTGGGTGGCGTGAAGGTGCTGACCACCATGATCGCTGATGCCGATGCCAATAAGCTGCGTCAGATGGGCGATATGCTCCGGGATAAGGACAGCACCGTTGCGGCTGTTTTGGCAAGTGTCAACGGCGAGAAGGTCACCTTCCTGGCAGTCTGCGGCAAGGATGCCGTGGCGAAGGGCGTGAAGGCCGGCGACCTGGTGAAGCTGGTCTGCACCGCTTGCGGAGGCTCCGGCGGCGGCAAGCCCGATTCCGCCATGGGCGGCGGCAAGGATGCCACCAAGGTGGACAATGCCCTGGCGTTGGTGGACGATTTCGTCGCATCCAAGGTTAACTGATTCTAAGGCACCGCGCATAGCGGTGCCTTTTCAGCAAAGGAGGTGAAGTGCTGTGCGCAGATTGATGTGGTTTTCCATCGGTTTCGGTGGAGCCTGCGCTTTGGGAGCATATTTGTTTGCCGGGTGGATGATTTGGCTGGCGGTGGCCGCCGGGGTGCTGTGTCTGGGTGCCTTTCTGCTTCGTAAAAAGTGGAAGCTGCTTCGTCAGGCTGCGGCGGTGCTTCTTGGCTTTGCGATCGGACTGAGCTGGTTTATCGGTTATGACCGGCTGTACCTGGCCTCTGCCCGTCCTGCCGATGCCAATAAGGCGAATGTGGTGGCAGTCGCCACGGACTACAGCTTTGAAAATGACTATGGAAGTGTGGTTGAGGCGAAGCTGAGCCTGGATGGGAAGACCTACCGGTGTATGCTGTACATTTATGAGGATGTGGAGCTGCGCCCGGGGGATGAGATCCGTGGTCGGTTCAAGCTTCGGCTGACCCATGATGGCATCCAGGAGGATACCTACCACCGTGGCAAAGGAATTTTCCTGCTTGCCTATCAATCCGGAACCGTATCCATTGAGCACCGGGAATCGGTGTCCAACCGTTATTTGGCGGCACGTCTGCGGCGTTGGATGACCAATACCATCGAAGAGGCGTTTCCGGAGGATACCGCATTTTTCGCCAAGGCGCTGCTGCTGGGCGACCGGTCGGATGTGGACTATACCCACAATACCGCCTTTAAGGTCAGCGGCATCAGCCATATTATTGCGGTGTCCGGTCTGCACGTTTCCATATTGTTGTCGGTGGTGATGCTTCTGTGCCGCAGGAGAAGATTTCTCGTTGCGGCGATCGGAATACCGGTACTGCTGCTGTTTGCGGCGGTGGCAGGCTTCACGCCCTCCATCACCCGTGCCTGCATCATGCAGATACTCATGATTCTTTCCATGGTTCTCAACCGGGAATACGATCCGCCCACGGCGCTGTCCTTTGCGGCATTGGCAATGCTGGTGGTGAATCCGCTGGTTATCACGTCGGTGAGTTTCCAACTTTCCGTGGGTTGTATGGCAGGAATATTCCTGTTTTCCGGCAGGATCCAGAATTGGATCGTGAATTTTGCTATTTGGAAAGACTGGAAAGGGAAGAAGCTGAAGGTGCGCATCCGTCAATGGATCGCAACCGGCGTGGCGGTGACGGTCAGCGCCATGTTCTTCACAACACCCCTGGTCGCCTGCTATTTTGGTAACGTCAGCCTCATTGGCGTGGTGACCAATTTGCTGGTGATTTGGGTGGTAAGCTGGATCTTCTATGGCATCATGCTGGTGTGTCTGGTTGCCGTGTTTTGGGCAAAGGGCGCAGCGATCCTCGCCTGGTGTGTCAGCTGGCTGATCCGCTATGTGCTGTGGGTGGCAAAGGGCTTGGCATCCGTCCCGTTGGCAGCGGTATATACGAAGAGTCCGTATATCGTGGCGTGGATCGTGTTTTGCTATGTGATTTTGTTTCTGTTCTTCCTTTGGAAGAAACGCAAGGCACGGGTGCTTGTTTGCTGCTGGGTACTGGGACTGTGCGTGGCGCTGTGCGCCTCCTGGCTGGAACCGCTGACAATCAAGACCCAGATGACCGTGCTGGATGTGGGGCAGGGACAATGTGTGCTCCTGCAATCGGAGGGGAAGAATTTTCTCATCGACTGCGGCGGTGATTACGATGACGATGCGGCGGATCTGGCGGCGGAAACCTTGCTTTCCATGGGAATCTCCAAGCTGGACGGCGTGGTGCTGACCCATTACGACCGGGATCATGTGGGCGGCATGGGATATCTGCTCAGCCGTGTGCCGGCAAGGGCGGTCTTTGCGCCCAAAACGGAAGAATTCCCGGAAAATATCCCAACGGACAATACCGTTTTTGTCACGGAAGATATGAAACTGACCTGGAGCGACAATGAAATGACGATTTTTGCGCCGGTTTTGGCATCTTCCAGCAACGAAAGCGGACTTTGTGTCTTGTTCCGGGGCGAAAACTGTGATATACTGATAACCGGAGATTTGAGCAGCTTCGGAGAAACCATCCTGCTCAGAACCAAGGAAATTCCCCGGCTCACCGCGTTGGTAGCCGGTCACCATGGCTCCAAGACCTCCACCGGCGAGGCGCTTTTGGAGCAAACAAGACCCCAATATGTATTCATCTCGGTGGGAGAGGACAACCGTTACGGTCACCCGAGCAAGGCGGTTTTGGATCGGCTTGCGGACTACGGCTGCCGGGTTTTCCGCACAGATGAAGTGGGCAGCATCGTATTCAGGAGGTGAGATCATGGCCAAGCCCAGAAAGGAAGAAGCAGGCTCTGTTTTGCAGGAGCTGAAGACGGCAATTCGCAACAAAGAAGTTGGGAATTTGTATGTTTTTCACGGCGAAGAAACGTTTTTGATGCATCATTACTTCGAGCAGATGCGCAAGCTCCTTTTGGATGAGCTGACGGAATCCTTCAATTTTCATCGGCTGAACCAGGAAACCTTTCAGATCCGTGCCCTTGCGGATGCGGTGGAGAATCTGCCTATGATGGCGGAGCATTCCCTGGTGCTGGTGGAGGACATCGATCCTTTCAAGCTCCCGGAGGACAGCCGCAACAAAATGGCGGAGATCCTGGGGGATATTCCGGAATACTGCACCGTGATATTGCAATATGTGACCGTGCCTTGGAAACCGGATAAGCGGTATAAAAAGCTGGCGGATGCCATTTTTGACCATGGTCTTGTGGTGGAGTTTGCCAAGCAGGAGCCCCGGGATCTGATCCCCTGGGTGAGTCGGCATTTTGCCGCCAAGGGCAAGCGGATCTCCACAGATCTGTGCGGCTATCTCATTGACATCACCGGCGGCACCATGACGGCGCTGTCCGGGGAGATCGACAAAATTTGCGCCTATTCCGGCGCTGACCATATCGTCAAGACGGATATTGATGCGGTGACGGAGCCGGTGCTGGATGCGGTCGTGTTCCAAATGACCGATCAGCTGACCCAAGGGAATTACGCCGGAGCGTTGCAGAAGTTGCAGCAACTGCTCAAAATGCAGGAGGAGCCCATTTATATGCTGGGTGCCATTGGCGGACAGTTCCGTCGCATGGCGACGGCAAGGACCCTGCTGGATCACGGCAAGCAAGCCTCCGAGCTGATGAAAATGTACGGCATGGGCTCGTACCCAGCCCAAAAGGTCATGGATGCAGCCCGTCGTCTGCGCCCGGAATTCTGCGCAAAAGCGGCGGAGCTGATCATGGAAACGGATCATAAGATGAAGACCTCCTTCGATGACCCGGAGCGGTTGCTGGAGCTGCTGATTTTGCAGCTTGCCCAGGAGGCTCGCCGTGGTTAAGGTCAAGGAAGCGATTCTTGTGGAGGGGCGCTACGACAAGAATACCCTCAGCCAAATTGTGGACGCACCGATTTTTGAAACCGCCGGGTTCGGCATTTTCAAGGATAAGGCGCAGATGGACATGCTTCGCCGGGTTGCGGAAAAACGTGGACTGATCGTGTTCACCGATTCCGACGGAGCGGGCTTTGTGATCCGCAATCATGTGAAAAGTGCCATCTCCGGACAGTATCTCAAGCACGCCTACATTCCCGATATTTACGGCAAGGAGCGGCGCAAAGCGGCTCCCGGTAAGGAAGGAAAGCTGGGGGTGGAGGGCATGACCCGGGATGTGATTCTGGAATGTCTGCGTCGTGCCGGTGCTACCTTCGAGGACGGTGCGATGGAGCCAACCAATCAAATCACCAAGCAGGATTTGATGGAGTTGGGTCTTTCCGGCGGAGCGGATGCCGCTGCCAAACGGGCTCGGTTACTGAAAAAATGCGGCCTGCCTGAGCGGATGAGCGCCAATGCCATGCTCCAGGCGCTGAATATGCTGTATACATTGGATGAACTGAAAAAGTTGCTTTAGGATAGCATTATGGTAGATATTTCTGTAAAAAACTTAACAAAATTTTTCGTGATCGGGGAAAATCTTCTGCAAGGACTGTCCTTTGATATCCAGGAAGGGGAGTGCGTTGCGATCCTAGGTCGCAACGGCTGTGGCAAAACTACCTTGCTGAAAATTTTGACCGGGGAAATGGATTTTGACGATGGCGAGGTCTACGTCAATCCCAATAAGCGCATCGGTCTGATCTCTCAGATCCCCAAATTTCCTGCCGGATTTACAGTGGAGGACGTTCTGCGCTCTGCCTATGCGGAGCTGATGCGGATCCGGGAGAAGATGGAGGCGCTGGAGCAGGCAATGGCATCCGGTGCGACCGATGCACAGCTTCGGGAGTATGATGCCCTGGCCAACCGTTTCCAATCCGGCGGCGGCTATGAAATGGACGTGGATGTGGACAAGATCTGCAATGGTCTTGGCATTACCCCAGCACAGCGGCGGCAGGAATTTGACAGCCTTTCCGGCGGTGAAAAGACCCGGATGAATCTGGCACGTTTGCTTCTGGAAAAGACGGATATTCTGCTTTTGGACGAGCCGACCAACCATTTGGATCTGCGCAGTGTGGAGTGGTTGGAAGGCTACATCAATGCCTTCAAGGGCACGGTGCTTGCTATTTCCCATGACCGGTATTTTATCGACCAGGTTGCTGACCGGGTCATTGAGATCACCGACGGTCACGCAGAGTTTTATTCCGGCAATTATTCCTTCTATATGGACGAAAAGCAGGCTCGGTTCGATCTGCAGATGAAGCAGTATGAGCAGGAGCAGGCAAAGCTGAAGCAGCTTGGCTATACGGTGGAGCGGATGAAGGGCTGGGGCATCAACAACCGCACCTTGTACCGCCGTGCCATGTCCATCCAGCACCGGATGGAACGGATCAAGAAGACCGAGAAGCCCAAGACGGAAAAGACCATGAAAGCCACCTTCGGGGAGAAGGATTTTTCCGGGGATGTGGTGTTTAAGATGAAGAATGTGTCCAAGGCCTTTGGGGATCGGACGCTGTTTTCGGATGTGAATCTGAATGTGGAGGGTGGAGAACGGATCGCCTTGTTGGGCGATAACGGCACCGGAAAATCCACCTTCATCAAGTGCCTTTTAGGGGAAGAGGATTGCGGTGGCAGGCTGCAGTTCGGACCTACGGTGAAATGGGGATATTTGCCTCAGATCATCAAATTTGACCACCCGGAGCGGACACTTTACGACACCATGCTCTATGAGAAAAACTGCATCCCTCAGGTGGCAAGAGATCGGTTGGGTGCGTTTTTGTTCCAGGGGGAGGATGTATTCAAGCAGGTGGGGAATCTCTCCGGCGGCGAGCAGTCCCGGCTGCGGCTGTGCATGCTGATGGATGAGAAGATCAATTTGCTCATCCTGGACGAGCCCACCAACCACCTGGACATCGCCTCCCGGGAGTGGATCGAGGCGGCCATCGAGGAATTCGAGGGCGTGCTGCTGTTCGACAGCCATGACCGGTATTTCATCGAGAAATTTGCCGAGCGGATCTGGCTCCTGGAGGATGGACAGATCCGGGATTTCCCCTGCGGCTATGCCAAGTATCGCTCCATCATCGAGCATGAGGTGGCCGCAAAACAGGTCGCTCCTGCGGCTCCCAAGCCAAAAAAGGAAAAGCCCAAGGGCGGCACCAAGGAAACAGAAAAGCTGATCCGCCGCCTGGAACGGGAGATCGAAAAGCAGGAGCAGGCGATTGCCCAGCTGGACGAAAAGATCGAAGCGGCTGCGGCGGACTACCAGGAGCTGACCCGCTTGCTGGAGGAGAAAGAAGCTGCTGAGCTTACACTCATGGAACTGATGGAAGCCTGGGAAAACGCCCAAAGTGAATGATCATTACCGGCAGGAGAAAAATCCTGCCGGTAATTGTTTATTTTCACGAAAAATACTTGCAAAAATTGCTAATTGATGGTAAAATTGTTGTATAAGTCTATTTTGAGGAGGAAGCGTTATGAAGCGGATCCTTTCGGTTTTGCTGTGCGTGTGTCTGTTGGTAGCGCTGTTACCGGCTGTTGCGCCGGTGGAGGCAGAGGCAGTCAGCGGTGTCAATTCTCTGACCTGCTCCGGATTTATCTCCAACCCCATTGCCCAGAAGTACATCGATACCATGATGAAATACTACATCAACAATAACTCCAGCCTGCAGACCACTTTGAACAACGGTCTGTCCGTGGTGTTTATGTTCGAGGGCGGCTCCGACAATTATTGGAACGGAACCACCTATGGCGGCTATGGCACCACCCGCAACCAGGCGGTGGTGATCGTTGTGAAAATGCATTCCAGCGGCAATGCCTATATTGCCTACAACTGTGAAAACTGTTCCTCTATCCCGGATCAGCCCACCCAGTGTACCCAGGGCGTAGGCTACAGCGGCTCCACCACGTTGATGGACGGCATTTACTCCTTCTATACCTGGAATCATCCCGCAGGCTCCGTCTCCTACGGTGCATTCCAGATCAATGCCAACAAGGGCTACTATACCCCCACCACTTTGCCCAACGGTCAGGTGCTGGGTGCCAGCGGCATCAATATCCATTCCCGGTCCACCAATTTGGCTTACTCCGGCAGCGGTGTATGGTCTGCCGGCTGCCAGGTGATCGGCAGCGGCGGCGATTCCAGCAATGCTTTCAACGGGTTTATGAAGGCGGTCGCCGGGATCAGCTACAATGTATGGCTGAGCTGGAGCTCCAAGAGCTTTAATACGATCACCACCGGAATCACCAAGGGTTACTATGTGGTGGACCGTCAGCTCGGCATGATGGACATCAACGGCACCCAGTTCGGCAGCGGCAGCTTGATCCAGCTTTACAACTCCACCGCACTGAAGAATATTGCCGCCGCATCCACTACTGCCCGGAACAATGCGGGCTTCTCCCTGGATTACAAGGATCAGTGCGAATTCTATCCTTCTTACTGTCAGATCCAGTGCACCCTGGAGGGCGCGCCCATCAACAGCCAGCCCTGCAGCGTTTCCACTGCCAATGGCTCTGAAAATCTGGAGACGGCGACCCTGGGGCAGACCTTTACCGCCACCGGTATTTACAAGAATCTGTATGGAAACTACTGGTACCGCATCACCACCTCCAGCGGCAAAACCGGCTACATATATGGTGGCGAGGTGGCATACATCGACGATATCATTTCCGACGTGAAGCTCACCGATGCTGCACCGCCCAATGGGCACGTTCAGGGCACGGCATTCTATGTTAACGGTACCGTGAAGTCCACCTACAATAAGTTGTCTTCTGTTACCTGCAGCATTTATGACGGCCTGGGCACCGGCGGTACGCTGCTGGACAGCGCCTCCGATACGCCCACCACCAACAGCTACAGCCTCAAGGGCAGTGCAGTGGACAACGCCACCAATATGACCTTGCCGCAGTTGGGTATCAATACCTATGTGATCACAGCTTCTTATCTCAATTACTATGCCACCGATGCCACCACCCTGGCATCCAATTCCGGCACCTTGACGCTGATGGAGGCGTATTACATGGTGGTGTCGGAGGCGGTGGATCAGAGCACTTGCGCCCATACCAATACCACCTATGTGATGGAGGAGTCCAGCTGTGTCAGCGACGGCTTCAGTCTTGTGGGCTGCACTACCTGCGGCTTGGTCACGGAGCAGGTGACCTCCGGCGGTCATGCCTATGGAGAATGGAGCACTACCAGACAGCCCGACTGCGATAATTGGGGCATTCAGCAACGTACCTGCGGCAATTGCGGCGACGTGCAGACCCAGGGTATCCCTGCCAAAGGTCACAGCTACACCGGCAAGCGCTACGATGCCACCTGCCAGGAATACGCCCGGTGGGAATATACCTGCGGCGTTTGCGGTGATCGGTACAATCTTTATGCCGATGAGCTGATGAGCCAGTGGTCTGAATCGGTACCGGAGGGCATTGACCCGTCGATGGTGGAAAGCAAGACCCAGTACCGTTATTCCGATTATGAGACCTTTGTATCCCAGTCGCCGTCTATGGAGGGATACGAGCTGTTGGGGAAGGAATGGGTCAGCGCAGGCTCCGGCTATCTTGCGTATGTATCCCAATGGGATGCCGGCTATGATACCAGCCACAGTCTGTATGCCACCTACAACAAGTCACGGTTGACATCTTCGGAAACTGACACGGATAAGACCGTCGCCGGTTCCTTAGACCGGCTGGTGGGTTATGTGTATTACCACTGGTGCCGTGGCACCTATACCGGCGGCCCGATCAACCGTACCACCTCCAAGACAAAAACCGATACCTACTGTGCATTCCACAGCTTCTATGCCTCCAAGGATACCATGGATCCCACCACTCTGACGGCGGCATCCGATGGAAGCGTCACCTATGGAAATGGGGATTGCTGTAAGGATTCCCATTGGTATTACTACATTCCTGTGTACGAGCAGAGCTACAGTAAGTACACCGCCAGCTTTACCTATGCACGCTGGACGGACTTCACCCAATGGAGCGACACGAAGGTGGTCGCCAGCGACACCCGTGTGGTGGAGCAGCGGGTGCTGTACCGCTATTCCAATGCGCAGCTGGGCGATCATAGCTATGTGGATGGCTACTGCAGTGTCTGCGGTGTGACGGATCCCAACTGGCTTACGCTGAAGCCCTCTTATCCGACGTTGTCCCTGGAAGGGGAGATCATCATGAACATCTACTTCCAGGTAGAGGATCTGCGGGATCTGACGCTGGAGGATCTGGGCATGATCACCTTTGATACCGAAATGGTGGACGGAGATATTACCAATTCCACCGACTACATCCCCGGTGCCACCTTTGACGGTACTTATTACATCGTCGGTACCCATGGCATTCCTGCGAAGCAGCTGGGTGATACCATCTACTTTAAGCTGTACGCCAAGCTGGATGAGGGGAAGTATGTCTACAGCGACCTGTATTCCTACAGTCCCAGGCTCTATGCCCAGCAGCAGCTTGCCCGTGGTGATGCCAAAATGAAGACGCTGGCGGTGGCGATGCTCAATTACGGTGCGGCAGCCCAGAAGCTGTTCGATTACAATGCGGATAATTTGATCAACGCCGGCTTGACTGCGGAGCAGAAGGCGCTGGTTCGGGCGTATTCTTCGGATATGGTGTCCACGGTGTATCCTGCGGACAGCAGTAAGGCAGGCGCATTCGCCAGCAACGGCGGATATTCCGGAAAGTTCCCCAGAATCTCCTTTGACGGGGCGTTTTCTATCAATTACTACTTCACAGTATCGCTGCCGGTGGATTACCAGGTCACCATGTACTATTGGGATGCTGAGGCATACAACAGCAATCTGAAGCTGGCTGCCAAAAATGCCACCGGACGTGTGGCGATGGTGCCCACCGGCGAGCCGGGAGAATATACCGCCGCGGTGGAGGGCATCGTTGCCCAGCAGATCGACGATGCGGTATATGTGGCTGCGGTGTACGAGTCTGATGGCGTCAGCTACAGCACCGGCGTGCTGGCCTACAGCCTGGGCTTTTACTGCAAGAGTCTGGCGGAGAATCCCAATGCGGAAACACAGGAGCTGGCGGCAGCCACCGCTGTGTACGGCTACTATGCAAGAGAATATTTTTCCTCCCTGTAAGCGCATAGCAAACCCCGGTTTTTCGGAACCGGGGTTTTTGTTGAAATAGGCTATAGCTTTTTCGGGAAAGATATGCTATACTCAAGTGAAAATACTCGTAAGGAGATGGAAATTTTGAGTTCTTGCAGTGGAAATTGCTCCTCCTGCGGCTCTAATTGTGCCGATCGCAAGGCGGAGAGTCTGCTGGCTGCGCTGAATCCCAAGGCCAGTGTTAAAAAGGTCATCGCTGTTGTGTCCGGCAAGGGCGGCGTGGGTAAGTCCACCGTTACCTCTATGCTGGCGGTGGCTATGTCGAAAAAGGGCAAGCGTGTGGGCGTTTTGGATGCGGACATTACCGGTCCTTCCGCACCTACCGCATTTGGTGTCAACGAGTGCCAGGGCGCTTCGGAGGACGGTCTGTACCCGGCGCTGAGCAAGGGTGGCATCCAGGTCATGTCCATCAATTTACTGCTGGATAACCCCGCCGACCCGGTGGTTTGGCGTGGTCCGGTGATCGCCGGTGCAGTGAAGCAGTTTTGGACGGACGTGATTTGGGAGGACGTGGACTATCTGTTCGTGGATATGCCTCCCGGAACCGGCGATGTGCCGCTGACTGTGTTCCAGAGCCTGCCGGTGGACGGCATCGTCATCGTCACCAGTCCCCAGGATCTGGTGAGCATGATCGTATCCAAGGCGGTAAAGATGGCGAACATGATGCACATTCCCGTGCTGGGCTTCGTGGAGAATTACAGCTACCTGGAATGCCCGGATTGCGGCAAGAAAATCTCGGTCTTTGGCAAGAGCCATTTGGACGAGGTGGCTGCGCAGTTTGGTTTGCCGGTGCTGGCACGGCTGCCCATTGATCCCAAGGTTGCGGAGAGCTTCGACAGCGGCAACATGGAATCCGTGGATACAGCCAAGCTGGACGGCGTGATCGCCACCATTGAATCTGCTGAATAAAGAATCGGAGCTGCTTATGTAGCTCCGATTTTCCATATTCCTATATCCATTTTCCAACGCAGGATCCGCATGACTGATTCGTTGATTCTTTCTTCTGGAATGCGTCCGGACTGGGCGGCTTCCAAAACCGCCTGGTACTGGGTCTTGTACTCTGTTGAACAAAGCAGGTCGTTGCCTGCCAGCACAGCCAATACAGCCGCATCCCCGGCACCGTAGCTGTCGGTAATGGCCTGCATCACCAGATCGTCGGTGATCACCACGCCCTCAAAGCCCATTTCCTGCCGAAGATAAACGTTCACATTGGGAGAAAGGGTGGCGGGGGTTTCCTCGTCAATGGCGGTGATGATGGTGTGGGTCACCATGATGGCACCGCAACCGGCATCGATTGCCATCTGAAACGGCACCAAATCGACGCTTTCCAAATCCTCCAAAGTGCGGTCGTCAATGGCAATACCAACGTGGGTATCGGTGTTGTTGCCATAGCCGGGGAAGTGCTTCAGCGCACCGGCTACACCGCTATTTTTATACGCAGCCAGGGCGCCAATGGCGAAATTTCCCGTAGTTTCCGGGTCTTGCCCCAGGGATCGCTTGTACATAAAAGCGGCGGAGTTGGTGGTAATGTCGCACACCGGCGCCAAATTTACGTTAATGCCCAGGGATGCCAAAAGCTGACCTTTCTCCGCTTCCTCTGCAAATACCGCCTCCATGCCGCCGTTATCATACAGTTTTCTGGGAGATGTAAAGGGCTGCGCCCGGAATGCGGTGTAGCGACTGACACGGTTTACCGTTCCGCCCTCTTCATCCACAGCGATGAGCATGGGGATGGTGGTGGCATCCTGGTAGGAAGCGATGGTGGCTGTGACGCTGTCTTTTGTTTCATTCTGAAAGTCCCGGGCGAACAGAACGTATCCGCCCAAATGGTATGCCGCGGCGTCCTCTGCGGCACCCCGATCCGGGCATCGGGCAAGAAAAAGCTGCCCGACCCGCTCCTCCAGGGTCATAGAAGCCACAAAATCCTCCAGGGGATCCACTTCCTCTACCGGCGGCATGGTGGTGGGTTCAGTAACCGGCTGAGTGGTAGGCTCAGTTGCGGGTTCAGTTGTTGGTGCAGTGGTTGTTACAGGAGGAAGCTCCTCAGCGGCACATCCAGCCAATAGCAAACAGCACAACAGTATTGCAAATATCCGTTTCATATTCTCACCTCTATCACAGTATACCACAAATCGTGCCTCATGGGAAGACGAAATTCCCTTGTTTCGGCACAGCGCCATCCGTATCATTTTTCTGTGGACAAATGCTGGAAGGAGCGGTAAAATGGTGGTGACGGCGTGGCTGATCGGTGCATTGGTGCTGCTGTGTGGGGTGTTCGTGTATGTGAAAACCCCTTAGTGCGTCGTATTATGATGAGAAAGACAGGGTCAAACGTGGAAGAACGGATTTTGGATCATAAAAAAGTGCTGTCCATCCTCCCGGATCGGGATCCTTGGGCACATAAAGGTAAATTCGGACGAATCCTGCTTCTTTGCGGCAGTCGTGGCTATACCGGTGCGGCGGCGCTGGCTGCCATGGGAGCGCTGCGAAGCGGAGCGGGATTGGTGTATCTGTCCGTGCCGGAGTCCATTTACGCCATTGAGGCGGTGAAGCTGACGGAAGCCATCGTGCTGCCCATGCCCGATGAAAAGGGAATGTACAGCGTTTCTGCAGCAGAAGAGGTGGATAAATTGCTCCCCAAAATGGATGCGGTGCTTATCGGTTCCGGAATGGGACAGTCCGAGGGAACATTGGCTGTATTGAAATCTGTGCTGCAATTCGAGGGTCCGGTGGTTATGGATGCCGATGGCATAAATCTGCTGGCGCAGCATAAGGATTTACTGCGTGGAAGGACAGCTCCTACGATCCTGACACCCCACGATGGGGAATTTATGCGGATCTGGGGCGAACCGGGGCAGGACAGAGCGGCATCTGCCATGTCGATGGCAAAGGAATTCGGCTGTGTTACGGTGCTGAAAGGGCACGAAACCCGCATCACCGATGGCAGCATTTGTTATCGCAATACCACCGGTAATCCGGGTATGGCGGTAGGCGGCAGCGGCGATGTGCTTGCCGGTATCATCGTCAGCTTGGTTGGGCAGGGGATCCCACCCATGGAAGCGGCGGCTGCGGCCTGCTGGCTTCATGGTGCCGCCGGGGATGTGTGTGCCCAAAAGCTCGGTCAGTATGGTATGCTGCCCACGGATCTGCTGCAGGAGCTTCCACGACTAATGAAATAAGGCGTGAATGGCTTGAAAAAATGGGTTTGCTTGCTTTTGGTAATGGTGTTGTTCAGCGGCTGCAGTATGGAAAACGGCGAGCTGGACCGGGCGATGACCCTCCGGGCAAAGCTGCTGGGCACCTCGGAATGTACATACGATGCTCTGGTCACGGCGGACTATGGGGATCAGATTTTCACATTCCGGATGGAATGCATAGCTTCCGGGAATGGGGATGTGTCCTTTAAGGTCACCCAACCGGAAAGCATCGCCGGGATCACCGGAACGCTCACCGGTTCCGGTGGCAAGCTGACCTTTGATGACAAGGCGCTGGCCTTCGATATGCTTGCCGAGGAGCAGCTCAGCCCCATCAGCGCCCCGTGGATATTCTTGAAAACTCTTCGTGGCGGATATGTTACCTCCTGCGGAGCGGACGGAGATGGGGTTCGCATTTCCATCGATGACAGCTACGAGGAAGACGCCCTCCATGTGGATATTTGGCTCGACAAAGAGGATAGTCCCATCCGGGCAGATATGATCTACGATGACCGGCGAATTCTCACCGTTGACATCGAAAACTTCCGGATTTTGTAACATTTTGCCTCACTTTGCATAGGATATTTCGGATGCGTGACCGTATAAATTCCGTAGCGTGTGGGAAAATAGAAACAGCCGCGTTACATAGGAATCCATCCGGTAGCGCAGGTAATGATTCTATCGGAGTGTGAGGGAAATGGATACCACGGTGAAACGGGGCGATATCTTTTACGCGGATCTGTCGCCGGTGGTGGGCAGCGAGCAGGGTGGGACACGACCGGTGCTGATCGTTCAGAACGATACCGGTAACAGGCATTCTCCCACGGTGATCGCGGCGGCCATCACCAGTCAGACCGGCAAGGCCCGTCTTCCTACCCATATCAACATCGCCGGCGGAAGTGTTGGGCTGAGCAAGGATTCGGTGATTTTGCTGGAGCAGATCAGAACCATTGACAAGCGCCGCCTTCGGGAGCATATGGGCAGACTGGATGATGACCATATGCATCAGGTGGACGATGCCATCGCTGTGAGTTTTGGATTGAATAGATAAAGTAGAGAAAAATGTCATTCCGAGCCAGTGCGAACACTGGCGTGGGAATCCCCCAGATGTTGCGAATAACTTAGGGGATTGCCACACCAGTCTGCGGACTGGTTCGCAATGACACTATATTTTTATGAATAAATCCCTCCCGGGGGCGTAAGCTTGTCCGGGAGGGATCTTTTTTGAAAAGCTATGATATTTTTCTTGGTCGGGATGCGGTAGGCAAGGCGCAGGTGGAAAAGCAGGGGCTGTATTATTACTTTGAATGCCGATGCACCTTGGGAAACGATGTGATGTACCGGGTGATGGTGCATTGGGGCGGGCATCAAGAAAGTTTGGGGATTTTAGCACCGGCGGGGAAGGAATTTGTTCTGCAAAAGAAGCTTCCGGCGAAGCTGTTTGGGGATGGAGAGCCGGAATTTCGTGTGCTTCCCAAACGGCAGCCCTTGCCGGAAAATTTCTACCCGGTGTACCCGGAAGAGCCCTTTTCCTACATAGCAAGGCTCCAAAATGCCCATTTGCAGATAAAAAACGGTCAGACCGGGATCTCAATGATCTCAATGATCTCAACCGGGAAGCCGTAAAGATCGGAATCGAGATTCTTTTCCTCACGCAATTCGCCAAATTGGCTTTTCTCCTGGGGAGTCATGATATTCTGGAACAGCTCGCTGGTGAGCAGCAGATAGCTGACGGAAAAGGAATTGCCGTAATACTCATAATCGTACAGCAATATGGAAATCGCCTCCGGGCGGGTAGCAAGCTCCTGGGCGTATACATTGCCGGATACCAGTGTTTCCGGGAGAATGGAGGAGTAAATCCAATTGGTAAGGATGCTGCTGTGTTTTATGTAGTAAAACAGCTCGTCCGCTGTCCAATCATCCAAAGCCTGGGTGAATTGGGTGGGAACCAGGATGCTTTGGGGGCGTGCGGAGCCATAACGGGCTTCGATTTCCAGCTGAAAATCATATTCCGCGTAACCGGAAACGAAACAACCGGCTACCTTGCGATCTTCGCCGTAATAGTAGGTGACCGTGGTTGCGTCGCAGTTTTTGACAGTGATCGTTGGCAGATCCGTACCGGAAAACAGGTAATTCTCATCGAATACCAATTGAACGGAAAAGTTGGGATACGTAACTGCGGAGATGTCGGGGGAGATCAGCTCCCATTGATCGATCCCGTTGGTATAGTAGATAGGCAAATAGGAACTAAGATATGACCTGTCGTCGAAGTCATAAATCAGAGATAGATTGGTGCCGTGGACGATGATGTCCTTCACTACCGGAATGGCAGCAGGCTCCGTGGTTTGGAGATTTTGCTGAGGCTCGGGCTCCTGGGATGGCTTGCGCAGGGCGAAAATGGGGATCAGCAGGGCGGCGGTGAGAACAAAAGATACGGCAACAGGGATCAGTTTGCGAATATGGCCGGCGGAGGAATCTCCGTCGGCCTTTTTCTCAGGTTCGTTGGGCACGGTGGTATCTGTCGTCCAGATGCTGCCGTTGCAGGAAATGTTCAGATCCAGTCCAACCGGGCAATGGTCAGAGCCCATCACCTCCGGGTGGATGGTGGCATCGTGAATATTGCCTGCCAGCCGGTCGGACACCACGAAGTAGTCGATACGCCAGCCTGCATTGTTCTTCCGGGCGTTGAACATATAGCTCCACCAGCTGTAGGCACCGGTGACATCGGGGTACAGATGCCGGAAGGAATCCGTAAAGCCCCGGTCCAAAAGGGCAGAGAATGCCCCTCGTTCTTCATCGGAGAAGCCTGCGTTGCCCCGGTTGGCGGAGGGGTTCTTCAGATCGATCTCCTTGTGTGCCACATTCAGATCACCGCAGTAGATCACGGGCTTTTGGGCATCCAACCCGGCAAGATAATCCTGCAAGGCAGCCTCCCAACGGAGTCGGTGGTCGATGCGTGCCAATTCCCGCTGGGCGTTGGGGGTGTAGCAGCAGACCAGGAAAAATTCGTCATATTCCAATGTGATGAGGCGGCCTTCCGTATCCAGCTCCTCCACGCCTACACCATAGGTCACCGACCGGGGCGTATGCTTGGTGAAGATGGCAGTACCGGAGTAACCCTTTTTCTCGGCGTAGCACCAGTATTGCTCATAACCGGGCAGATTCAAATCGATCTGACCGGCCTGGAGCTTGGTTTCCTGCAGGCAGAAAAAGTCTGCGTTCATGGCATGAAATGTGTCCATAAAACCCTTATTCACGCAGGCTCGCAGGCCGTTTACATTCCAGGATACAAATTTCATTGTGCGTTCTCCTCGTTGTCCACTTCAACGTCAAAGGCGGGGAATTCCACCAGGAATTTTGTGCCCACGCCGGGGGTGCTGGTGACTTGAATTTGCCCTTGATTTCGCTCTACGATGCTTCGGACGATGGCAAGACCCAGACCGCTGCCGCCGGACGCCCGGGAACGGTCCTTATCCACCCGGTAAAACCGCTCGAAGATGTGACCCAGGGCATCGGCGGGGATGCCAATGCCGGTGTCCTCCACCTGTAATATGCCAAATTCTTCGCTGCGGGAAAGGGTGATGGTCAGTTTTCCACCGTCGGCATTGTATTTGATGCCGTTTTCGATCAAATTAAAGGCGATCTGGTACAGATCGTCCTCCCGGATCAGCACCGGGCAATCCGCATCCACCTGGATGTGGATCCCCACATTTTGCGCTTGCGCCATGGGCTCCAGCATATGGCAGGCACGGCGCACCACCGGGGACATATGGATGATCTCGCTGGACAGATCAGTCTCCATGGCTTCACCACGGGTCAGATCCAGCAGCTTTTCAGACATACGGTTCAGCCGATCCGCCTCGCTGCCGATATCGCCCACGAATTCCCGGATGGTCTGCTCGTCCATTTCGTTCTGCAAAATGGAATCCGACAGCAGCTTGATGGTTGCCAGGGGAGTCTTCAGCTCGTGGGAGGCGTCGGAAACGAATTGGCGGCGCTTGTTTTCGGAGATCTGCAGACGGCTGGTCAGGTCGTTGACCTCGTCGGCAAGAAAGCTCAGCTCGTCCTTACCGGGGAGCTCCAGCCGGTGATCGTAGTCGCCGTTGCGCAGGATGCGCATGGAATTGGCGATCTTGCTCAACCGGATGGAGAAAATTCCGGCGAAGATCAAAGAGAAGAGGATAACCACGCCCTCCAGCATCAACGTAATGGTCAGAATGATCTTCTGCTGAGATGCGATCAGCGCACCCTGGTGAGTATCGAATTCCATCACATACACACAGCCGGAGATGATGCCGTCGGAGAGGATGGGGGTCGCCGCCTCGGAGCGCATGGTGCCGTCGTGATACTGCCACTCAAAAACATCATTGCCGGCAATGGCAGTGGGGATCCGCTCCGTGAGAACCGAATCCGGAAGGGCCTCGGGGAGAGAATCGTAGAGTACCCGGGCGTTTTGATCGGTGATGATCATCCGGGTGACCTTCAGAGAATTCAGCTGCTGGGCAACGGTCTGCACGCCCTCAGCATTGATGACCTCCAGCCGACCCACTTCTGACGCAGCCAGCTGCGCCTTTTCCAGCATGGTGGTCTTTTTGCTTTCGTAATGCAGCCGCTGGTTTGCCTTGGAGCAGTAAATATTCAAAAATGCCAGTGCCAAAAAGGAGATCAGCACATAGATCATGGCATACCGGAATTGGGTCTGCCCATAGCGCTGAAATTTCGGCTTATTGTTTTCGGAAGTAATAACCAACGCCCCACTTCGTCATAATGTACTGGGGTACAGCCGGATTTTCCTCCAGCTTTTCCCGCAGCCGCCGGATGTGTACGTCTAAGGTGCGAATATCGCTGCGATATTCGTAAGTCCAAATGCTGTCCAACAGCGCTTCCCGGGAGTAGACCCGGTTGGCGTTGCGCATGAGAAATTCGATCACGTCAAATTCCTTGGCGGTCAAATCCACCATGATCCCGGAGCGGTAGGCGTTCCGGGCATCCAGATCCAGGGAAATATTGCCGATGGTCAGCATGTTTGCTTCCTTCTTTTGGGCACCAGCACGGCGCAAAAGTGCCCGGATGCGCGCCTTCAGCTCCAGAATGTTGAAAGGCTTGGTGAGGTAATCGTCCGCACCGGAGTCGAAGCCCATGAGCTTGTCCATGTCCTCGGCTTTGGCGGTGAGCAGGATGATGGGAACGTTGGAAAATTCCCGGATCTTGGCGCAGGCGGTAAGACCGTCCATGTTGGGCATCATCACGTCCAGCACGATAAGACCCACCTCCGGATCTTGTGCAAGGGTTACTGCCTCCACACCGTCGGAGCCGGTGATCACGTCGTACCCCTCGCTTTGCAGATTGAATCGAATGCCCTTAACCAGCAGGGCTTCATCGTCAACGACCAGTATTTTCATAGTAGCCCTCCTATACGGTAATGTCGTCCCAAATGGTATCCAGCCGCTTGTCGCCGATGCCGTTGACATTGGCAAGATCGGCGATGCAGGCAAAGGGACCATTTTCTGTGCGGTAGTCGATGATCCGCTGCGCCAAAACCGGACCGATGCCCTCCAGCGCATCCAGCTCCTCCAAGGTGGCGGTGTTGATATTCACTTTGTCGGTTACGGTGGGCTGGGTAACGGGCTGCGTGGCCTCGGTGGTGGGCTGGGTGACCTGTTCGTCAGCCGGTGTATCGGCAGGCTGCTCCACAGGAGCGGTGGTGGTAGAAAGGATCTGGCTGTCCTGGGATACCGAGGATATCCGGATCTGTCCGAAATCCGCATTCCTTCCAAGGAAAAATCCACCGGTAAGGGATGCAAATACCAGGGTCACCGCCAACAGCCATTGCATTGCTTTTTTCATTTGAGGGAACCTCCTGCATTGACTAAGCGGATAAAAGCTGTTATAATGATTTGGTATCATTATACACGAACTTCTTCCGCTGGACAAGTCCGGTTGAACGATATTGAGGTAGAATTATGAAAAATTTCCGCAGAATTTGTCTGCTAATGCTGATTTGCGTCATGCTGGTGCCGCTGTGTCTGCCGGCTCATGCCAGTCAAATGGCTGAAAACGGCTGCAAGACCCTGGATGCCAAGCTGCCCTTGAAGACCGATGAGCAGCTTTTGGAAAGCGCCAAGTCCGTGATCCTTTATGAGCTGGACAGTCAGACTTTGGTGTACGCATGGAATGCCGATGAGCAGCTGGATCCTTCGGGCATGAACAAGATCATGACGGCGCTGCTGGCTTTGGAGCAGACAGAGCCTTCTGCGTTGGTGACGGTCACCCGTTCGGCGCTGGATTCTGTTCCGGTGGGCGCCATGTCCGCCAATCTAAAAAACGGTGAGCAGATCACCATGCTGGATCTGCTGTACTGCATGATGGTGGGCTCTGCCAACGATGCGGCAGCGGTGATCGCCGAGCATATCGCCGGCAGCCAGGAGGCTTTTGTAGCACAGATGAATCAGCGTGCCAAAGAGCTGGGCTGTACCGGTACGGTGTTTCTCAATGCCAACGGCTTGAGTGCGGAGGGACAGTATGCCACCGCCCGTGACCTGGCGAAGATCACCGAGGAAGCCTTGAAGATCGAGCTGTTTTCCAAGCTTTTCTGTACGGAAATGTACACCGTGGCAGCCACCAATATGTCCGAAGAGCGGAAGGTGCTGACCACCAATTACATGATGAGCCGGGAAAGCATCCGCACCCAGTTTGACGAGCGGGTCATCGGCGGTAAGACCGGCGCGCTGTCCACCACCGACCGCAGCCTGATCGCTATGTCGCAGGTGGAAGATATCCGGTATCTGTCTGTGGTCATGTGCGCAAAGGGCGAGGTGTCCGACCGGGGAGCGGTGACGAAATTCGGCAGCTTTGAAGAAACCAAGGTGTTGCTGGATCATGGCTTTGCAGGCTATGTGAAGCGGGAGCTGTTTGGCACCGGGCAGTCCATGACCAGATTTGAGGTGGATGGCTACGGCGTTGCCGTTGGACCTGCTGCGGGCGTCAGCGCCATGCTCCCAGTGGAGGCGCAGGAATCGGAGGTCACTTACCGCACTGCCGGTGATTCCGCTGTTTCTATGCCGGTTGCTGAGGGGCAGGTCATGGGCAGGATGGAGGTTTGGTTCCAATCCATGTGCGTGGCGGAATGCGACCTTGTGGCACTGCACCGGCTGGAGGATCCGGAAAATGTGATCTTCCCGGTGGAGATCCAGCAAACCAAGCAGATCAATTTCCCCTGGAAGACCGTTGGTATCGTCATCGGTGTCGTGGTGTTGAGCTTGCTGCTGCTGGCGGTGCTGAGCCTGCTGGCGGTGCGTCTGCTGGGCAATCTCCGCAAGAAATCACGGCGTAAAAACCGCAGAAATAATCACCAAAGGAGTCGTAAATGATGTCCGAATGGGATAAATTAGAGAAGATTTGTTCGGAATGCACCCAATGCGGTCTGTGCACAGGCCGGCATAATGTGGTCTTTGGGGTAGGAAACCGGGAAGCAGATGTGATGTTCATCGGAGAAGGTCCCGGCGAGCAGGAGGATCTGCAGGGCGAGCCCTTTGTGGGACCTGCGGGGAAGCTGCTGGATGATATGCTGTCCATCATCGACTTGGACAGAACCAATTGCTACATAGCCAATATCGTCAAGTGCCGCCCTCCCAGAAACAGAGATCCGGAGCCTGCTGAGCAGGACGCCTGCATCGGCTATCTGCGCAAGCAGGTGGAGCTGGTGAAGCCGAAGATCATCGTCTGCCTGGGACGTGTGGCTGCGAAGCGGATCATCCGGGAGGATTTCCGCATCACCCGGGAACGGGGAACATGGCTGCAAAAGGGCGGTATTTGGATCACTGCCATCTATCATCCGTCTGCGTTGCTGCGGGATGTGGACAAGCGCCCGGAAACCTTTGTGGATCTGCTGTCCATTCGGGATAAGATCCGGGAGACCGGCGCAAATATATAAGGTAACCCCTGCTTTGCTTGCAAAGCAGGGGTTGAGCGTGTCAAAAAAAGCGGTGTCATTCCGAGCCAGTGCGCACACTGGCGTGGGAATCCCCGAGTGTTTCGAACTTTTTTAGTCAAAAAACCAGCATTTCACTCCTATTTAGGGGATTGCCACACCAGTGACATCGGTCACTGGTTCGCAATGACAGGTTTTTTGACAGTCTGAACCCCTGCTTTGCTTGCAAAGCAGGGGTTTTCGTTTTATTTACAAAATGAGGCAGATCAGTCCGGTAGCGCCTTCGTTGACGATGCGGCTGAGGCTGCCACGGAATTTGTTGCGAACGTCGTCGGGGGTGCGCAATAATTTTGTGGTCAAGCCCTCCTGAATCAGATCGTATACGGATTTGCCGAAGATGTTGCTTTGCCACAGATCCTCCGGGGACTGGCTGCAGAGTCGGTCGATCAGATCCTGGGATTGCTTTTCGTCGCCTACCATGGGGTTGATCTCGGTGTCGATGTCCACCCGGATCATGTGGATGGAGGGGGCGCCTGCCTTGATCTTCACCCCATAGGAACTGCCTTTTTTCAAAAGCTCCGGGGTCTGCAGGGTCAGCTCCTCGGCGGTGGGCATCACCACGCCGTAGCCCGTGGCCTTTACGGCGCTGAGGGCATCGGAGATTTTGTCGTATTCCTGCTTCATGGCGGAAAACTCCGTCAGCAGAGCGATAAGCTGGGCATCGTTTTCGATGGAAATGCCAGCGTTGCTGCTGAGAATTTCATAGTACAGTGCCTCCGGGAAGCCCAAAGCGCAGGATACGGTGCCGGTGGCAAGATCCACATCCCGTACGGACACGTCCAGCACCTGCTCCAGGTTTTTGAGGGCGGTAAGGATACCCTCCGCTTGACCCAATGTGCTGATTTGATCCGCACTCTGCAGTAATGCCTCATAGAGAGCGGTTTTTATCGGATGGGTCTGCTCCAGGGCATCCATCCACCGGGGCAGATGTACCCGCAGCTCGCTCATTGGAAAGGCGTACAGCAGATCTGTCAGCAGACCGGCAATATCGCCGCTGCTGAGGGCTTGACAGTCGGCGACGGTGGCATCCACGCCAAACTGGGTCTTTAAGTAGCTTTTTACATTGGCGGCGGCGTCCCCACCGGGATCCCGGGAATTGATGATCACAAGATAGGGCTTGCCGGTGGCTTTCATGTCTGCGATGGCACGTTTTTCGGCGGTGATGTAATCAGCGCGGGGGATATCGGTGACGGTGCCGTCGGTGGTGACTACCAGACCGATGGAACAATGCTCATCCATCACCTTTTTGGTACCCAGCTCCGCCGCTTCGGTCATGGGGATCTCGTGATCGAACCAGGGGGTGGTGACCATCCGGGGTACGCCGTCTTCCTCTGCGCCCATGGCACCGTCCACCATGTAGCCCACCGAGTCGATCATCCGCACGCTGAGCCGTGCGGTGCCGTCGGGGGAGATCTCCACCGCTTCCTCCGGCACGAATTTCGGCTCGGAGGTCATGATGGTCTTGCCAGAACCGCTTTGGGGGAGCTCATCTCTTGAGCGTTCCCGGCGGTAGGGATCATCGATACCGGGGATGACCCATTCCTCCATGATCCGCTTGATGAGGGTAGATTTGCCGGTGCGCACCGGCCCCACCACGCCGATATAGATATTCCCACCGGTTCTGGCGGCAATGTCACGATAAATATTTTCCATTGGGAAGCCTCCTACTCATGGTTTTACTCCATGGTATGTCCCGAAAGAGGGGGCTAGAACCTGCGCAAAAAATAAGTGACAAAAAACAAAGATTTTGTGAAAATAATGTTTGACAAAACGCATTTTACCCTATATAATATCTAGGCACGACTGTGAAAAGGGGGCGTACTATGCTGTTAGGACTTTCTAAGATCATTGAATGTCCCGGCGCAACGATTCCTTTTTCCACAAGTGTTGACCTAAGTGATCTTCGCTATGGCAACAGCTTTCCCGTAACCGAGCCGGTTACGGCGGAAGGCCAGGTGCGCAACACCGCCGGTGTGCTGGTGATGACCGGAGTCCTCCGGACCACCATCCACGGTACCTGCGACCGCTGCGCCTCTGATTTCGACCGGGAAATTGAATTTCCCATCGATGTGGTTCTGGTCACAGAGCTTGCCAACGAAGAGAACGAAGATGAATGGGTATTCCCTCTGGAGGGAGACAGCGCCGATCTGGATGACATTGTGCGGACGGTTTTCGTACTGAATCTGGATTCCAAGCTGCTGTGCAAGGAGGATTGTCAAGGTTTGTGCTGCCGCTGCGGTAAGAACCTGAACGATGGTCCGTGCAGTTGCCAGAAGGAGCTCGATCCCCGATTTGCTGCTTTGAAGCAGCTTCTTGAGAAGTAAATCCAAAACAAAAGCTGTTAAAAGCAGTATGACCAAGGAGGTGTCACCATGGCTGTCCCTAAGTGTAAAGTGTCCAAGGCCCGCCGCGATAAGCGCCGTGGCTCCAACTGGAAGCTGTCCGCTCCCAGCGTGGCTGTTTGCCCCAAGTGCGGTGAGCCCGTCATGCCCCACAGAGCTTGCAAGGCTTGCGGCTCCTACAATGGCCGTCAGGTCCTGGCCGCCAAGGCTGACTAAGGCAAAAAAGCGGAAACGCAGAGGAAGGCTGTCAGCCTTCCTCTTTTTCCGTTTATGGCCATCCCCTTTGGGGAAGGTGGCACGCCGCAGGGCGTGACGGATGAGGGTTGCCCCTATGGGGCAAGACGGCGAGGGCATGCCCTCGCCCTACGAATATATTACTGGTTTTTCATTCTTACCATTGCTTTTATGCCGAAGATGTGGCATAATAAATGGAAAGGCTTTCCCTTGAAAGGAGTGATCGGTATGGCGAAACCTTTGGTTGCCATCGTTGGCAGACCCAATGTTGGCAAATCCATGCTGTTTAATAAGCTCACCGGGCGCCGTGTGTCCATTGTTGAGGATACCCCCGGCGTGACCCGTGACCGGATCTACGGTGAGTGTGAGTGGTGCGGTCGCCAGTTTTCTCTGGTGGATACCGGCGGAATCGAACCGGGCACCGAAAATGATATGCTGAAATTTATGCGCCGTCAGGCTGAGATCGGCATCGAGCTGGCGGATGCCATTATTATGGTGGTGGATGTGCGCTCCGGTGTCACCGCTGCTGACCAGGATGTGGCGACGATGCTCCGCAAGAGCAAGAAGCCCGTATGTCTGGCTGTGAACAAGTGCGACTCCATCGGTACCATTAACCCGGATGTGTTTGAGTTTTACGGTCTGGGCATCGGCGATCTGTTTGAAACCTCTGCGGTTCATGGTCACGGCACCGGCGATATGCTGGACTGGGTGCTGGAAAATATCCCCGAGGAGTCCGATGCGGACGAGGAAAATGAGATCGTCCATGTGGCTATCGTGGGTAAGCCCAATGTGGGCAAGTCCAGTCTGCTGAATCAGATCCTGGGGGAGGAGCGGGTCATTGTTTCCGATGTTGCCGGCACCACCCGGGATGCCATCGACTCTTACTACGAAAACGAAACGGGCAAATACTGCCTCATCGACACCGCCGGTATGCGCCGGAAGAGCAAGGTGGACGATGTGATCGAAAAGTATTCCAATATGCGCTCCATCAGCGCTATTGAACGGGCAGATGTGTGTCTGATCCTCATCGATGCCAACGAGGGTGTCACCGAGCAGGATACCAAGATCGCCGGTCTTGTTCACGAGGCAGGTAAGGCTGCGATCATTGTGGTGAACAAGTGGGATGCGGTGGCGGACAAGGAAACCAATACCATGCGTGACATGGAGCGGGATATCCGGGATGGGCTCAGCTACATGACCTATGCCCCGGTGGTATTTCTGTCTGCGCTCACCGGTCAGCGGGTGGACAAGCTGTTCCCCATGATCCAAGAGGTCCACAAGCAGAATACCAGCCGCATCACCACCGGTGCGCTGAACAGCATCCTGGCGGAAGCAACTGCCCGGGTGCAGCCCCCGTCGGATAAGGGTCGCCGTCTGAAGATCTACTACATGACCCAGGCCGGCACCAAGCCCCCTCATTTCGTCATTTTCTGCAATGATGCACGGCTGTTCCACTTCTCCTATCAGCGGTATCTGGAAAATCAGATCCGTGAGGTTTTCGGTTTGAAGGGCACCCCGGTGCGGATCACCATCCGTCAGAAGGGTGACAAGGAGGAGTAAGCTATGTGGTATCCGATTTTGATCACGGTGCTGGTCAGCTATGCCCTGGGCAATTTGAACGGTGCTGTGCTGATGTCCAATCTGCTGGCTCATGAGGATGTTCGCACTCATGGCAGCGGCAACGCTGGCTTGACCAATTTTGCCCGGAATTACGGCGGTATCGGCTCTGTTTGCGTGATCCTTATTGACGGCGCCAAGGCGGCACTGGCGTGCCTGCTGGGCGGTCTGCTGCTGAAGCCCTATGGCATGAGCCTGGAGGGCATGACCATCGGCGGTCTGAGTGTTATGGTGGGTCATATTTTCCCTGCGCTGCTGGGCTTTAAGGGCGGCAAAGGCATCATGAGCGGCTGTATCATCGCGTTTGTCATCGACTGGCGCATCGGTTTGTTGATCTTGGGTGTGTTTGCGGTGCTGTATTTGACCACCCAGTACGTTTCTTTGGGTTCTGTCTTTGCGTCTGCCGCATTTGCTGTGGGCTTCGGTGTGTTTCATCATGACCGCCCGATCGTGATGATCGGCGGTATTGCGATGGGCGCGCTGGCGCTGTTTATGCATCGAAAGAATATTGTCCGTCTGATCAAGGGCGAGGAAAGTAAGACCAATCTGTTCCGGAAAGGAAAGAAGAAATGAAAGCAGTTGTTGTAGGCAGCGGCGCATGGGGCACCGCTCTGGCGATCCGTCTGTGCAAGAATGGTCACGATGTGACCATGTGGACATTTGAAAAAGAACTGATCCCCGAAATGGAAAATGACCGGAAAAATATCCGGCTGCCCGGTGTGGAGCTGCCGGAGGGTCTGAAGATCAGCGGGGATTATGCCTGCGTCACCGGCGCTGAGCTGGTGGTGGTGGCTGCTCCGTCTTTCCCCATCCGTGCGGTCAGCCGGGGAATCGCACCTTATATTGACGAGAATGCCGTGGTGGTGTCCGTCACCAAGGGTATCGAGTCCGGCAGCCTTTTGCGCATGAGCGAGGTGGTGGCTGAGGAAACCAAGCATCCCGTGGTGGTGCTGTGCGGTCCCAGCCATGCCGAGGAGGTCGCGCTGGATGTGCCCACCGGATGCCTCTCTGCCTGCGAGGATAAGGCGCTGGCAGAGTTTGTGCAGGATGCCTTTATGTCCGAGAGTTTCCGTGTTTACACCAGTCCCGATGCCGTGGGCGCTGAGTTGGGCGCGGCGCTGAAGAATGTGATCGCGCTGTGCGCCGGTGTTACCGACGGATTGGGCTTCGGTGATAACACCAAGGCTATGCTCATGACCCGTGGTTTGACGGAAATGGCTCGCCTGGGCATCGCTATGGGCGCCAACAAGGATACCTTTGCCGGTCTGACCGGCGTGGGCGATCTGATCGTTACCTGCACCTCCATGCATTCCCGGAACCGCCGTGCCGGTATCCTCATCGGTCAGGGCAAGTCTGTGGACGAGGCCATGAAAGAGGTTGGCGCTGTGGTGGAGGGGTACTATGCTGCTGCTTCCGCATACGAGCTGTGCATGAAGGTTGGCGTGGAGATGCCCATTGTTACGGCTGCGTACCAGGTTTTGTATGAAGGCAGAAATGCTGCCGAGGTGGTACGGGATCTGCTGACCCGTTCCCGGAAGTCCGAGCAGGAAGACGCCGGCTGGCACTAATATGAAAATCCCACACCCGGTCGGGTGTGGGATTTTTGGTTATACAGCTGTGGGAGTTTTCTTCTTGGCAAGGGAACGGATGGCGTAGATCACGCCGTAGGTGGCCAAAGCTGCCAGGGAGAAAACGATGGGGTTGATGATCATCAGCGACCACTTGGGGATGATCCCATTGGCGACCAAGCCAATATAAAGTGCATCTTCCTCCAGGAAGAACCAGTTGTGCTCCATGAGAATGTTGCCCAGCTTTGCCCAGAGGGTGATGCAGATAAGCACGACACCGCATTTCCAGCTGTGGCTGAACTTGGGCTCGACGATGCCCAAAGCAACATTGAGAATGCCCCAAGCCATCAGAACGCCGTGGAAGAACATGGTCTGTACTGCCTGATAACACCAGGGCTCTCCCTCTCCCACGCTGGCAGGGAAACACAGATACATCATCGGCGCCATGACAGAAAGCATTGCCACCGGCTCCAGGATCTTATGGCCCTTGCGGTTAAACTGCGCGATGGCTGCCAGGGGGCAAAGCACTGTGCAGATATGGAACGGCAGCTTGTCGGTTTTTAGTCCGCCGTAAACAAATTCATGGACAAAGAAATCCGAAAGATAAGAAAACACCAGTGCATAGACCAGCAGC
>JAZNRS010000156.1:0-30995 GCA_045590815.1 Faecousia sp. | reverse complement strand
GGCCCATCCCCCCATGGCCCCCTACCCCACAGGGTCAAAATGGCCGGGTGTGGCCATCTGCCCCTACGATGGATGCGAAACAAACATTACATAACAAGAAGCTGCCCGGGAGGGCTACTTTTATGATTACTTTGTCATTTTTTCCTGCTTGACCTTGTGGTCGATGACGTGACGGGAGGCCAGCTCCTTGTGGATATGCTCCAGGGAAATGCCCATCTGGATCATCAGCACCATCACATGGTAGGCAAGGTCGGCGATCTCGTAGATGGTTTCGGGCTTATCGTCGTCCTTGGCGGCGATGATGACCTCGGTGCACTCCTCGCCCACCTTCTTGAGGATCTTGTCCAGACCCTTCTCGAAGAGGTAGGTGGTGTAAGAGCCTTCCTTCTTTTCGATCTTGCGGCCGATCAGCAGATTCATCAGACCCTGGTATGAAAATTCGTGACGCTCGTCGCTCTGGAAAACGGGATTTTCAAAGCAGGAGTCGGTGCCCAGGTGGCAGGCAGGGCCGTCGGGCTCCACCACCACCACAAGTGCGTCCTTGTCGCAGTCGGCGGTGATGGACACGATGTGCTGATAATTGTTGCTGGTTTCGCCCTTGAGCCACAGCTCATTCCGGGAACGGCTCCAGAAGCAGGACAGCTCCTTTTCCATGGAGATGGCGAGGCTTTCCTTATTCATATAGGCCAGGGTCAGCACCTTTTTGGTGACGGAATCCACAATAATGGCAGGGATCAGACCCTTTTCGTCAAATTTCAGTTCGTCAATGTTCAACATAATTACTCTCCTTTGCTGTCATTCCCACGCCAGTGCGCACACTGGCGTGGGAATCCCCTAAATCTTAGGAGATTGCCACACCAGCCTGCGGGCTGGTTCGCAATGACAGATACTATTTATAGTCTGGTGGGAATATTGGTCTGGGCCATTTGGGTCTTCAGATCCCGGATGGAAACTTCTCCGAAGTGGAAGATGGAAGCGGCGAGGCCGGCATCCACCTTGGGAAGCTGCTGGAACAGGGTGATGAAGTCGTCGATCTTGCCGGCGCCGCCGGAGGCGATGACCGGCACATTCACCGCATCGCACACCGCTTGCAGCATCTCCAGATCGAAGCCACCCTTGACACCGTCGGTGTCAATGGAGTTGACAACCACCTCACCGGCACCGTTGCCCACGCACCGGCGCACCCATTCGATGGCCTCCATGCCGGTATTTTCTCTGCCGCCCTTGGCAAAGACCCGGAACACGCCGTCCACCCGTTTGATGTCGGCGGACAGAACGACGCATTGATCGCCGTAGCGCTTAGCGGCTTCGTATACCAAATCGGGATTGCGGATGGCACCGGAGTTGACGCTGACCTTGTCGGCACCGCATTTGAGCACCCGGTCGAAGTCCTCCAGGGTGTTGATGCCGCCGCCCACAGTCAGAGGAATGAATACCTTCTTGGCGGTTTCGCAGAGAATGTCGGTAAAGAGCTTGCGCCCGTCGGAGGAGGCGGTGATGTCGTAAAACACCAGCTCGTCTGCGCCGTTATCGCTGTAAAACTGGGCAAGGGAAACCGGGGAGGATACGTCCTGCAGCCCCTCAAAGTTGATACCCTTGACCACCCGTCCGTTGCGGACATCCAGGCAAGGAATGATGCGTTTTGTAATCATTTCGCCACCTCGATCGCAGTCTTCAGGTCGATGGCCCCGGTGTAGTAGGCCTTGCCTACGATGGCGCCGTGGATATTCAGTTTGCTCAGCCGCTGCACATCCTCCAGGGAGGACACGCCGCCGGAGGCGATGATGTTCATGGAGAATTTCTCCGACAGCTCCCGGTACAGCTCGTGGTTGGTGCCCTGCATGGCGCCGTCCTTGGAAATATCCGTGCAAATTAAGGTTTTTACGCCGATTTTTTGCATTTTTTCACAGAAATCGAAGGCGTTTTCTTCGGATTTTACCGTCCAACCCTTGATGGCAACGAAGCCATCCTTGATGTCGATGCCCACGGCGATCTTGTCGCCGTATTTTGCGACCGCTTCTTCCACGAAGCCCGGTTCCGTCACAGCGGCGGTGCCCAGGATCACCCGGTCAATGCCGGCGGACAGGTACCGGTCGATGGTTTCCATGCTCCGGATGCCACCGCCGATTTCGCAGAACAGCCCGGTGGCTGCCTTAATGGCGGTGACGGTGTCGAAATTGGGGGTGGTGCCCTCCTTGGCGCCCTCCAGGTCCACCAGGTGGATGCAGCTTGCGCCGCAGCGAAGGAAGTCTTGTGCCACCTCCACCGGGTTGTCGTTATAAATTGTCATTTGGGCGTAGTCGCCCTTGAAAAGCCGCACGGCTTTGCCGCCGTACAGATCGATTGCGGGGTAAATCAGCATAGGTCTTCCTCCTTGAGCTGGGTAAACGCCTTCAAGATCGCCAAGCCAACAGCTCCGCTCTTTTCCGGATGGAACTGACAGCCCATGACGTTTTTGTTTGCCACGGCGGCGGTGAGCTCCGGGCCGTACTCGGCGGTGGCGATGACATTTGCATCACAGTTGGTGGCGTAGTAGGAATGGACGAAATACACGCAATCACCGTCCTGAATGCCGGAAAACAGTGGACTTTCCTTGGTAAAATGCAAGGCATTCCAGCCAATGTGGGGGATCTTGTAATCCGCCGGGATCACGCCCTCCATGGCGACCACCTGTCCGGGGATCAGTCCCAGTCCCTCATGCTCGCCATATTCAAAACTCTTCTCGAAGAGCATCTGCATACCCAGGCAAATGCCCATCAAAGGCTTGCCGGCGGCGGCGAGATCTTTCAGAACCTTGTCCAGCCCCGTGGAGCGCAGCTTCTTCGCCGCATCCTCAAAGGCACCCACGCCCGGGAGGATGATCTGATCGGCTTTTCGCAAAATTTCCGGATCCGCGGTGACGGTGACCTCTGCGCCGATGGCATTCAGGGAGCTTTCCAGGGAAAAGAGGTTGCCTACGCCGTAATCAATGATCGCTACCATTACAGCACACCTTTCGTAGAGGGGATCTCATCGGCAAAGGCCATGTCGATGGCAACGGCCTCCTTCAAACTCCGGGCGACGGATTTGAAGGTGCCTTCGATGATGTGGTGGGAGTTGGTGCCGGCAAGCTGACGGATGTGCAGATTGCAGGCGGCGTTGCGGACGAAGCCCAGCCAAAATTCCTCCACCAGCTCCGTGTCGAAAGAACCCACTTTTTCTGTGGGGATCTCCAGTCCGTAGCCCAGGTAGCTGCGCCCGGAAAGATCCACGGCGGTGAGGAGCAGGCTTTCATCCATGGGGAGCGTTGTGCTGCCGTAGCGGCAGATGCCCTTCTTGTCACCGAGAGCGGTGGCAAAGGCTTGGCCCAGGGCGATGCCGATGTCCTCCACGGTGTGGTGATCGTCCACATAGGTGTCCCCACGGCAGGTGAGGATCAGATCAAAACGTCCGTGCTTGGCAAACAGCGTCAGCATATGATCCAAAAAACCGCAGCCGGTTTCGATCTCGCTCACGCCCCGCCCGTCCAAATTCAAGGCAAGACGGATATCGGTTTCCCCGGTGACCCGGTTCAGTTCCGCAGTTCTCATAAGGTTTCCTCCAAAATTTTCTTCAGCGCATCGGTGCAGGCGACCATTTCATCACGGCTGCCGATGGTGATGCGCAGGTAATCCCGAAGCCGGTCGGTGTCGAAATGGCGCACCAAAATGCCCTTTTCACGGAGCTTCTGATACAGCGCCTTGCCCCCAATGCCGGGATGCTTTGCAAACACGAAATTGGTCTTCGAGGGGATCACGGTAAAGCCCAGACCCTCCAAATTTTCCGTGAAAAATGTCCGGTTTTCCATGATGGCGGTGCAGTTTTCCCGGAAGTATGCATCGTCTTCCAGCGCGCCAAGACCGGCGGCCATGGTCATGCGGTTGACATTGTAGGGATTGGTGGAATATTTGATGGTGTTCAGATCCCGGATCAGCGCCTTGTTGCCCACGGCGAAGCCCAGTCGGGCGCCTGCCATGGAGCGGCTCTTAGAGAAGGTCTGCACTACCAGAAGATTGTCGTATTTTTTCGTCAGGGGGATGGCGGTCTCGCCGCCGAAGTCGATATACGCCTCGTCAATGACCACCACATTGTTGGGATTGGACTTGACGATGGTTTCAATCTGCTCCAAACTCAGGCACAGGCCGGTGGGAGCATTGGGGTTGGCAATGAAGATGGTTTTATTTTGGTTTACATAATCCTGAATATCCAGAGAGAAATCCGTCTTCAGGGGGATCTCCTCATAAGGAATCTGGTTCAAAGCGGCGAACACCTTGTAGAATCCATAGGTAATGTCCGGAAAAATCGCCGGATTTTTCTCATCGCAAAAGGCCATAAAGGCGAAGTTCAGCACCTCATCGGAGCCGTTGGAGAAGAGGATCTCATCTTCTTCAATGCCAAAAACCTCCGCCGCCTTGGCGACCAGCTCGGTGCAGTTGGGGTCGGAGTACAGCTCCAGCTTTTCCGCCGCTTCTTTGCCGTAGGCTTGGGCTTTCGGCGAGGGCGGGAAGGGAGATTCGTTGGTGTTCAGCTTGATGTAGCGCTGATCCCGGGGCTGCTCGCCGGGGGTATAGGGGGTCAGCGCAGAGAGCTTGCTGCTGAAAAAACGGCTCATGCGTCCTCCTCCGTGCGAATCAAAGCGCTTCTTGCGTGGGCGGTGAGCCCCTCAGCGGTGGCAAAGGTGGCCACATCCTTGGCAACCCGGGCCAGTGCGTCACGGGTGTAGTAGGTGTACTGGGTCTTTTTGATGAAATCGTCCACGCTCAAAGGACTACTGAACCGTGCCATACCGCTGGTGGGCAGGGTGTGGTTGGGGCCGGCGAAGTAGTCGCCCAGAGCCTCGGGACAATTGCGACCCATGAAAATACTGCCTGCGTGGCGAATAGAATCCAAATAGTCGAAGGGATTATCCACACACAGCTCCAGATGCTCCGGAGCGATTTCGTTGGAAATCTCGATGACTTCCTTCAGGCTGTCGGCAACGATGATCTTGCCGTTGTTGTCGATGGATGCCCGGGCGATTTCCGCCCGCTCCAGCCGAGGAATCTGCACCTCCAGCTCCGCTTGCACAGCGAGCGCCAAATCGGCAGAATCGGTGACCAGCACCGCGGAAGCCAGCTTGTCATGCTCTGCCTGACTCAGCAGGTCAGCGGCAAGGTGACGGGGGTTGGACTTTCCGTCAGCGATGATGAGAATTTCACTGGGGCCGGCGATCATGTCAATAGACACCTGACCGAACACCTGCCGCTTAGCTTCTGCCACAAAGGCATTGCCGGGGCCGACGATTTTGTCCACCCGGGGGATGGATTCGGTGCCGTAGGCGAGAGCCGCAATGGCCTGAGCGCCGCCAACCTTGAAAATTTTATCTACGCCGGCAACGGATGCGGCGGCGAGGATGTAGGGGTTGACCTTACCTTCCGCATTGGGAGGGGTGACCATCACCAGCTCCCGAACCCCGGCGATTTTGGCAGGAATGGAGTCCATCAGCACCGTGGAGGGGGAGGCGGCGGTGCCGCCGGGGACATACAGACCGGCTCTGTCCACGGGGATGATCTTCTGACCCATGAGGATGCCGTCCTCGTCGTTGATAATAAAGCTGTTTCGCACCTGCTTCTGGTGGAATTTGCGGATGTTTTCGGCGGCGGTACGGAGAATCCGCAGGAAGTCTTCGCCCACAGAGGCGGCGGCTTCGTCGATTTCCTCCTTGGTCACCTGCAAGGTGGTGAGCTTGGCTTTATCGAACTTTTCACAGTATTCAAACAGGGCTTTATCGCCATTTTTTCGGACATTTCCGACAATTTTCGTGACAATACCTGCCACATCCACCACCGGCTCCACCCGAGAGAAGACCTCCTCCGGGGCGACTTCGCCGTATTTCAGAATTTTGATCATTGGGCTTCCTCCAACTGGGCGGTGATGCTGCGCACAATGGCGTCGATCTCGGTTCCCTTGAACTTGTAGCTGGCCTTGTTGGCGATGAGTCGTGCGGAGATGGGCACGATGTTGTCGTAAACCAGCAGGTCGTTTTCCTTCAGGGTGGTGCCGGTTTCCACGATGTCCACGATCACATCGGAAAGGCCCAGAATCGGGGCGATCTCGATGGAGCCGTTCAGGTGGATAATGTCGATGTCACGACCCTTGGAGCGGTAGTAGTCCGTGGCGATGTTGGAGAATTTGGTGGCCACACGGAGCTGTTTCCGGGTGTCATCCCGGAAGCCGGCCTTGGCGGCCACCGCCATGCGGCACTTGCCCAGCTTCAAATCCAGAAGCTCGTACACATCCGGGGCATACTCCAGCAGAATGTCCTTGCCGGCAACGCCGATATCCGCCGCGCCTCGCTCCACATAAATGGCCACGTCCGAGGGCTTCACCCAGAAATAGCGCACGCCGCATTCCTCGTTTTCAAAGATCAGCTTGCGGTTATTTTCCTTGATGGAGGGGCAGGGGAAGCCTGCTTTTTCAAACATTGCGTATACTTTTTCACCAAGTCTGCCTTTTGGCAGAGCTACATTAAGCATTTTCTTCAAGAGTTTCCACCTCACTGCCGTTGAGCTTCAAAAGCTTTCTGTAACGGATATTTTCCGGCTTGACCCGCTGTACCAGCACCGTGGTGCCGGCGTTGGTGAGGGTCTGCACTGCCTGACGCAGAGCGCTCAAATCGCCATCGTCATACAGCAAAACCGCATCTACATCGTATTGTGCCGCATCGGATTCCAGCCGCTGCAGAAGATCCATATACACCGCAAAGCCGATGGCACCGGCGGTGCGGTTCATTTTCTTCATCAGCTTGTCGTACTGGCCGCCGGAGAGCACGCTGTCCGGGATGCCGTTGACGAAGCCCTTGAACACAAAACCATTATAATAATGGATATCGTCCACCACGGAGAAATCGAGGCGCAGCATCCGGCTGTCCAGTGCGGACAGCACCTGCTCAATGTGGCTGAGGGTCTTCTCGCTGACGTAGCCGGTGAGCTTACTGCGCATCTGGGGAAGCACTGCGTCGGCACTGCCGCTGGTGGATGCCAGCCAGCACAGCAGGTCGCTATGCTCTTGTGCAACGCCGCAGGAAGCGCACAAAGCGGCGATTTCATGGGGATTCTTCTGGCTGATGAGCTTCACCAGCGCTTCCCGGCTGTGGATGGGGAAGTCGATGGTATCGGTCAGCTCCTTCAGGATGCCAAGGTGGGATACGTCCAGCACCGCTTCGTCGGAAATGGCGCTGAGGCTTTCCATGGCAAGCCCCATTACCTCGGTGATGGTGTAATCGTCAATGGCACCCTGGGCCTCCAGACCCAACTGGGTCATTTCCCGGAAGCCGTGAGCGCCTTTGGTGACACGATAGACGTTCTCATTATAATATACCTTCTGTACCCAGGGCAGATCCTTGCCGTTTTTCACGATGGACAATGTCACGTCCGGCTTCAGGGCCATCAGCTTGCCGCTGAGGTCGGTGAAGGTGATGACCTGGTCGGACACAAGGAAGTCCTTGTTCCGGGCGTACAGGTCGTATTCCTCGAATTTGCTCATTTTATAGGGCGTGTAGCCGTAGCGCTCGAACAGAGCGCCGAGAGTTGTGGCAAACTGCATATCAGTTCTCCTCCAGTTTCTTCAGGGTGGTGCGGTAACCGCCGGGGCCGTAGTTCAGGCAACGGCTGACTCTGCCGATGGTGGCGGTGCTCACATCCACCTGCTCGGTGATTTTTTGGTAGCTCATGCCCTGATTGAGCAAAGTAGCCACCTCCAGCCGCTGAGCCATGTCGCTCAGCTCCTTGATGGTACAGAGATCTTCAAAATAGGCGTAGCATTCGTCGATGGATTCCAGATTCAGAAAGCTCTGAAACAGCCGATCCAGCTCTTGGCTTCGCTTCATGGCGATACCTCCGAAATGTGATAGGGGTATTTTATCACTTTAGCACAGTGAAGTCAACCCCTATTTTGCATTTTTGTATACATATTTTGTTTTGGAAATGATTGTTCAGCGAACTAGCGCCGCAGGCGCTCTTGGCCCCCTCTGACGAGGGGGTTGTCAGCGAAGCTGACTGGGGGAGAGAAAATTTTGAGTGTTTATCTCTCCCCCAGTCAAAAATCGGTTCCGAAGAGCCGATTTTTGCCAGCTCCCTCACCAGAGGGAGCCAAGGCGCTGCGTAGCAACGCTCTGCGGCTTACAGCCGCAGACGGCGGGGTCAATCCCACCCTACGAAGATAAATAAACGAGGTCTGCCGGAGGGCAGACCTCGTTGGGGTATTAACCTTTAAGCCGTTTTTTCGGCAGGAAAAGAAGGGTCATCATGCTCACTGCCAGCACCATCACCACCGGCGCAAGACTTGCATCGCCGGTTTCCGGGATGGGTTCCGTGGCGATGGTGATGCGCCCCTGTCCATAAGGATCGGCGTATTCCTCGCCGATCACGCCGCCCAAATGATCCCGGATATAGGTCATCAGAAGCTGGTTATCGATCATCACCTCGTCCTGCAGCAGCTTATTATCCATGAAATGGGTGACACTGCAGCCACCCTCTTTGATCAGATAATTATGGGCCGCCATGGTATAAGTAGCATCCGGATCGATGGGCGCATAGGTGCCGTCCTTTTGCAGGATCTGCACATTTTTTGCCCGCCGGTTGTCGCCGACGCTGACCAGCATACCGTACTCATCCAGGGTAACAGAGGATTCCACGGTGGTATCAATGGTATATTTCACACCGGAAACGTGCATAAAGCTGCCCAATTCCTCCGGCGCGGCCATCGCTGCCACTTCCAAAAGCTCTAATATCTCCCACCCCTGGGCTTCCACCACGCAGGCGGTATTGCCGAAGGGATGCACGGCAATAATGTCCCCATAGGTCACATCACCGGGCTTGATCTCCGCACGGATACCGCCGCCGTTGGTCACGCCGATATCCGCTCCCAGCACGATCCGGTAGGCATCGGCGCACAGATCGCCCAAATTGGTTTCCCGGTTGCGGATGATCCGGTCGCCGGTTTCGGGATCGTTGATCACCAGGGTCACCTCAGAACGGGCGATCACCTCATTCAGCTTATCGGCAAATTGCGCCTGGATATTCTTGACAAAGGTATCCGTTTGCTCATCCACATCGGTGTAATTTTCCACCAGCTGGGTGGTGACGGTGCCGTCCGCAGCCACGGTCAGCTTGCCAATATAGGCCATTTTCGTGCCGGCGGCGGTGAGGGTCACGTCCTCGCCGTCCTTATTTTTCACCGCTTCCCCGGGGATGACGCTGTGGGAATGTCCGTCGATAAAGGCATCGATGCCGGTGGTATTGGCGATCACATCGGTGCTTCGCCAGGGAGCGGATTCTCCATCAACGCCCAGATGTCCCACGGCGATGACCACGTCCGCACCCTCAGCCAGAGCGCTATCCACCGCGGCCTGCACCGCATCGTAAAGGTCCTGACCGTTGTTCTTTTCGCAGAAGCTGTAAATGTAGTTGCCCTTTTCATCCTGGAAATAGGTAGGGGTGGATTTGGTGAAGGTTTCCGGGGTAGTAATGCCCACATACGCCACGTCCAGCTCCCCATAGCTAATGATGCGGTAACCATCGGTCACCGGCTTACCGGTGCGCAGATCCACAAAATTGCAGGCAAGATAATCCGTTCCGGCTTCCTCCAGCAGCGCCAGCGCCCGGTCCATACCGTAATCAAATTCGTGGTTGCCGAACACGCCGATGTCATAGCCCACCTGGTCCATGATCGCCACCAGGTCCTTACCATCGGTAAGGGTGCCCAGCGCCTCGCCCTGGATGGCATCGCCGGCATCCACCAGCGCCACATGGGCGTACTCCCCCTGCAGCTGCTTTTTCAGCGCCGCCAGATTGGCATAGCCCATGCTCCCCTCGGGAGCACCGGCATCCACACCGCAGTGAACATCGCCGGTGTACAAAATCACCAGTGGCTCCTCCGCTGCCATGACACACATACCGCCCAGCAGCATCGCCGCAAGGCTCAGCGCAAAAATCGCACTTATCAAACGTTTTACCATGATGTACGCCACCTTTCTTTGAATCTGTCCCTATTTTATCAGCATAACCAAGGATTTTCAACAAAAATACAAATAATTGCCAATATTTTTCTTGCAAAGGGCTTTTATATTTCGACAAGATATGCTATAGTGTATCTGATTATTCTCTGGAGGCGAAGTCTATGGCAACGACGAAAGACATTTCGGTAGTTCTACCCTCGCTGGACCCTGACGAAAAACTCCTTTCCACCATCGACGGTCTGCTGGCAGCAGGCTTTTCCGATATCATTCTCATCAACGACGGCAGCAAGCCGGAAAATCTGCACTACTTTGAAACCGCCGCCCAGCATCCCCAGGTGCAGCTTCTGCATCACGAAGTGAACCGGGGCAAGGGTGCGGCGCTGAAGACCGCTTTCGCTTGGTTTTTGGAGCACCGCCCCGATGCCGCCGGTGTGATCACCGTGGACGGCGACGGTCAGCATCACCCCGAGGACACCTTGGCCTGCTGCGAAAAAATGCTTCAGACCGGCGATGTGATCTTGGGCTGCCGGGACTTTTCTCTGCCCGGGATCCCCGGACGGAGCCGTTTCGGCAACAATGCCACCTGCGCTGTTTTCAAGATCTTCTGCGGCATGACCATCTCCGACACCCAGACCGGGCTGCGTGCCATCCCCACCTCGGCGGTGAAGGCCTTCGTAACGGTCAAGGGCGACCGGTTTGAATACGAAACCAACATGCTCCTTGCCATGAAGGAGCAAGGCATCCCCTACGGGGAGGTCAAGATCCGCACGGTGTACATCGAGGAGAACAAAAGCTCCCACTTCCGGGCTGTCCGGGACTCGGTGCGCATCTACTGGCTGATCCTGGCGCATTTCTTCCGCTATACCCTTTCCAGCCTGCTCAGCGCCCTGGTAGACACCGGTGTTTTCACCCTGCTCACCTGGCTGCTGCAGGGTATCCTCACCGGCACGCTGCTCACCGCCATCCCTACGGTAGCTGCCCGGGTGGTATCCAGTCTGTTCAATTTCTTTTTGAACAAGAAGCTGGTGTTCCGCAGCAACGCCAGCACCGGCAAGGCCCTTGTGCGCTACTACGCCCTGGCGATCCCCCAGCTTGCTTTGCAATTCGGCTTGACCGAGGGTGCCTACCGGCTGTTTCACATCAGCGACAGTCAGACCGGTCTGCGCAGTCTGATCTATGTGGCGGTGATGACCGTGCTGTTTATTCTGAGCTTTATGATCCAGCAGCGCTGGGTCTTCCGCACAACCAAGAAAGAGAAGGATTGATCTTATGACCAAACACAAGAAACAAAGGGATGTGAAGCGCACCGTTATCAATGTGGTGGTTCGCACTCTGATCTCCATTTTGACCCTGGCAGTTTTGCTGGTGGTGGGTGCATGGCTGATCATGAACCTACTGTTCAACGGTCCCTCCCCTGCCGCCCGGGACGTGCTGACCATGTCCTTGAAGGAAGCCAGCGCCACCAAGTGGATCCCGGCGCTGTTTTTGGGTGAGGAAGCCGTTGCCCAGATCGAAAACGGCGGTCAGGACCCCTATGCCAACGAGGTAGAAAACAACACCGGCAAAAATGAGCACACCTCCAACCCCGGCACCATTCAGATCGACACCTCCAACTCCTTGAATTCCACCAGCGATGAGTGGAAGGACTACCCCGACGGTGTCCGCATCGAATACGTCAGCGGCGACACCTTCAACGCCTATGTGATGATCGTCCGTGACCCCTCCGCCGTGTATCTGGCGACCTCCACAGACCGCTTCACCACCAGTGTCCCCGGTCACCGGATCACCGAGCAGATCGAGATCGAGGGTGCCATCGCCGGCATCAACGCCGGTGCCTTTAATGACGACGGCTCCACCAGCTCCGTGGTGGGCAGTGTTCCCCAGGACCTGGTGGTCTCCCAGGGCAAGGTGGTTTGGGAATCCGGCAAGGCACCCCAGGAAGGCTTCGCCGGCTTCAACAAGGACAATGTCCTGGTGGTCGCCCACTCCATGACCGGCTCCAAGGCCATGGAGCTGAACATCCGTGACGGCTGCTGCTTCGGTCCCGTACTGGTCATGGACGGACAGATCAACGAGCAGGCCTACAACGCCAACTCCGGCTTTAATCCCCGTACCGCCATCGGTCAGCGGGCCGACGGTGCGGTGATCATGCTGTGCATCGACGGTCGTCAGACCGGCAGCCTGGGCGGCACCTACGCCGATCTCATCAACATCATGGTGGAATACGGCGCTGTCAACGCCTGCAATCTGGACGGCGGTTCCTCCACCGTCATGCTCTACCGGGATACCTACGGTCGATACGGCGAGGCAGGTCAGGTGCAGATGATCAACAATTACTCTCTGCTCCAGGAAAAGCCCCGGAGAATGCCCACCTTCTTCATGGTGCGGCCCAGTGAGGAGGGCTGATTATGTATCAAGGAAAATTCAATCAAGCAGAAGCCGCCGTCGCCACCCAGAAAAAGCGTGATAAACGCAAGAGCGGCAAGATCTTCGCCTGCTGTCTGCTGGGCTTTGTGCTGCTGTTCGTCATCGCCCTGGCGGTGGTAATGGGTGCGCTGCAGAAGTGGCTGATCCGTTTCGAGGCATCGCAGCCCACCTCCAAGGCCTCCGAGGTCTTCCAGCAGGTATTTGAAAATCCCAACTGGGAGGAAATTTACCAGCTTTCCGGCGAGGAGGACACCGAGTATATCAACGAAACCACCTACGCCGCCTACATGGACACCCTCACCGAGGGCAAGACCATCAACTACATCGAAACCTCCGCCGGTCTTTCCGGTGACAAGAAATTCATCGTCCGTGCCAACGGCACCCGTATTGCCACCTTCACTCTGGGCAAGGTGGATCCCAATGCGGAGGTTCCCGTGTGGGAGCTGAAAAAGGTGGAGCTTCTGTTCGACCGAAATGACTTCGTTCCCGAAAAGCCTCCCGTGGTGCAGACCATGACCTTCTCCGTGGTCACAGTTCCCGGCTATACCGTCAACGTCAATGGCGAAGCCTTGACGGAGGCCGACATCATCCGCACCGTCACCACCAAGGCGGAAACTTATCTGCCCGAGGGCGTGCACGGCTACCGGCTGGTGGAATACGGCATTTACGGTCTTGAGGAAGCCCCCGGCGTCACCGTCACCGATGCCGATGGCAATGCCGTGGAGCTGACCTTTGACGATCAGACCGGCGTATTCTCCCACGATCTGGACATTACCCAGATCACCGATGCCGAGCATCAGACCATGCTGAAGGCCGCTGTGGCTTACGGCGAGTACATGATCGGCAAAAACAGAGGTAATCTGCGCAAGTATTTCGACTCCGGCAAGCCTGCCTATGCCACCATCTGCGGCGTTGAGATCTTCATGCAGGACTACACCGGCTACCGTTTCGGCGAGGAAACGGTCAGCGAATACTACCGCTACAGCGATACCCTCTACTCCGCCCGGATCAAGGTGATCCTCTACGTCACCCGCAAAAACGGCTCTGTGAAGGAGTACGATCTGGACACCACCTTCTTCGTGGAAAAGCAGTCGGATGGCTGGAAGGTCATTGACATGACCAACATCAACGTCCAGGAGCAGATCACCAACGTCCGTCTGACCTACATGGTGGACGACGAGCTGCTGCACACCGAAATGGTCGCCGCCGACAGCCGCCTGATCACCACACCCGATGTGCCCGCCGTGGAAGGCAAGACCTTCGCCGGCTGGTTTACCAAGACTGTGGATGCCGAGGGCAACACCAAGATGAGCCTCGCCTTCGCTCCCAGCGAGAACAATACCGTGACCCTTTCCCCCGACCTGGAGCCCATGGTGGTCTACGCCTGGTACGAGGAGGCCTAAGATGTTCAGTTACCTTGCAGAGCATTTCGACCTGCCCATTCTGGACTGGATCGCCGAGCACCTCAGCTGCGGCTTTCTGGACAAGGTGATGCCCGTGATCACTCTGTTGGGTGACGGCGGCATCTTCTGGATCGCCGTTGCGGTGGTGATGCTGATCTTCAAGAAGACCCGCAAGGCGGGGCTCAGCATGGGTGCAGCGCTGCTGATGGGATTGGTCGTTTGCAATCTCATCATGAAGCCCGGATTCGCCCGGATCCGCCCCTACGACTACCAGCTTGCGGTGTTCGGACGGGAGATCCCCCTGCTGATCGAGGCGCAGCACGACTTCTCTTTCCCCTCCGGACACACCATCGCCTCCTTTGAGGGCGCAACGGCGCTGTTTCTGTACAACAAGAAGCTGGGTATCCCGGCGTTGGTGCTGGCTTGCCTGATCGCCTTCTCCCGGCTGTATCTGTATGTCCACTACCCCACCGACGTGCTGACCTCCATCGTTTTGGGTGTCGCCTTTGGTATCCTGGGCACACTGCTGGTGAACAAGGTCTGGCAGCTGGTGGAAAACCGAAAGAAAAAGCCTCAATAATCACTGCAACCCCGGAGCATGGCTCCGGGGTTGCTTTTTGGACAAAAATCCGTTACTATATTCGCAAGGAGTGATACTATGACATATACCGATCTGATTTTTGATCTTTACGGCACATTGGTGGACATCCACACCGACGAAAATGACCTGGTGTGGGAGAAGACCGCTTTGTATTTTGGCTACTACGGTGCCCATTACAGCAAGGACAGCCTCCGTGCCGCCTTTGAAGAGGAGCTCCGCAAACGGGAGGCCAAGGCCGGTCAAAGCTACGAATGCTTCCCGGACATCCCCTTTGAGCAGATCATGGCCGACCTGTTCCGGGCTCAGGGCGTGGAGAATGCAGATGCGTTGGGCATCAACGCCGCACAGCTGTTCCGCATCAGCGCCACGGAATACATCAAGCTGTACCCCGGCGCACTGGAAGCCCTGGCACAGCTGCGGCAAAAGGGCTGCCGTCTGTGGCTGCTGAGCAACGCCCAGCGGATCTTTACCGCCTTCGAGCTGCAGCATTTGGGCTTGGGCGAACAGCTGGACGGCATCTATATCTCCTCCGACTACCGCTGCCGCAAGCCGGATACCCGGTTCTATCAAGCACTGGTGAATGAGCAAAAGCTAGATATTAGCCATTGTCTGATGATCGGCAACGACCGGCAGACCGATATCGCCGGTGCCCAAAAGCTTGGCATGGCAACACTGTATATGCACACCAATTTGACCCCGGCGGACCAGGCCTCCGCCGATCCCGGGCTGTCCCCTGCCCCCAACCTGCGCCATATGGAATACGAGGGCGCCGATTGGGATCCCCTCTGCAATCTCCTCGCGCAGATCGTGTAAATGATTGTTTATATTAGTAACCCACCGTAGAGCAAGGGCATGATTTGTATGGGTATGATTGCCCCCGGCAATCATTTTGATTTGAATTCGCTGCGCGACGCACCGCCCTTGCCGTCTGCGGCTGTAAGCCACAGAGCGCCGCTTGCGGCGCAAAGGCTCCCTTGTGCAAAGGGAGCTGTCGAAAATCGGCTCTTCGGAACCGATTTTTGACTGAGGGATTGTTTGTTGTTACCCTATAATTTTCCGTTTTTGAATTGATGCCGTGTTACAATCCCTCCGACCTCGCTTACGCTCGGCCACCTCCCTTTGCACAAGGGAAGGCGTTCGCCTTCGGCGACGGCGAGGGCATGCCCTCGCCCTACGAAGATAAACAATCATTTACTGCAGCAATTTTGATGGTAGCGTAAACCCCGGCTGTTCCGTTTGGAACAGCCGGGGTGGCGATCAGAGGTCAATATCCATTTTGGCGATGACGGCGGCGCAGCGCTTGCACAGACCGTTTTCGTCAGCTTCTTCGGAATGCATCCAGCAGCGGGGGCACTTCTCACCCTTGGCCTCGGACACGCCGATGGTCAGGTCGGGATAGTTGACACCGGTGCCAACCTCGGCACCCTCGGGAGCGGACTCCCATGCGCAGGCGGATACGATGCAGATCTCAGCCAGGTTCAGACCCTCGCAGGCAGCCTTCAGCGCATCGGTGCCGGTGAGGGACACACGAGCCTCCAGCGCCTTGCCGATACGCTTGTCGGCACGGGCCTTCTCCAGCACGCCGTTGACATCCTGGCGCAGCTTCATCACAGTGGCCCACTTAGCCATGGCGGCCTCATCCAGAGCGTAGGCGTTCATGTCCGCAGGCATCTGGTTGAGCAGGATGTTGCGCACATCGACAGACTCCTTGTGGGGCATGGCCTGCCAGATCTCGTCGCAGGTGAAGGCAAGAATGGGAGCGAACAGCTTCGCCATGGCATCCACGATGAGATACAGCGCAGTCTGTGCGGAGCGGCGGCGGTTGCCGGTTGCTTCGTCACAGTACAGACGATCCTTGATGATGTCCAGATAGAAGCTGCTGAGCTCAACCACGCAGAAATCGTTGATCATGTGGGTTACGTTGTGGAATTCGTAGCCGTTGTAGGCCTTGCGCACAGCGGCGATGAGGCTGCCCAGCTTGGTCAGCGCCCACTTGTCCAGCTCTTCCATGTGGGCCTCTGCCACCATGTCCTTGTTGGGATCGAAGTCCGCCAGGTTGCCCAGGCAGTAACGGGCGGTGTTGCGGAACTTCAGATAGTTCTGAGCGATCTGCTTGAAGATCTCCTTGGAGCAGCGCACGTCGGCGTGGTAGTCAGAGGATGCCGCCCACAGACGGACGATATCCGCACCGAAGTCCTTGATCAGATCGGCGGGATCCACGCCGTTGCCCAGGGACTTGTGCATGGCACGACCCTGACCGTCCACCACCCAGCCGTGGGTGAGGACCTGCTTGAAGGGCGCGCCCTGGTCCAGAGCGCCAACGGAGGACAGCAGGGAGGACTGGAACCAACCACGGTACTGGTCAGCACCCTCCAGATACACATCCGCAGGCCACAGCTCGGGGGTGCGGTGCATCAGAGATGCGTAGTGTGTGGAGCCGGAGTCAAACCAGCAGTCCAGGGTATCGGTTTCCTTATCGAAGGTCTTGCCGCCGCAGTGGGGGCAAGTGAAGCCATCAGGGATCAGCTCCATGGCTTCCTTTTCAAACCAAACGTTGGAGCCGAACTCATCAAACAGAGCGGAGATCTTGGCGATGGAATCGGGGTTGGAGACGGGCTTGCTGCAGTCCTTGCAGTAGAAAACGGGGATGGGCAGACCCCAGCGGCGCTGACGGCTGATGCACCAGTCGGCACGCTCACGGATCATGCTGGTCATCCGATCCTCGCCCCAGGCGGGATACCACTGGACATTCTCAATGGCCTTCACTGCCTGATCCTTGAAGGATTCCACAGAGCAGAACCACTGGGGGGTAGCACGGAAGATGACGGGCTTCTTGCAACGGTCATGGTGGGGGTAGGAGTGGATGATCTCCTCGGAGGCGAACAGCATACCGCTGGCTTCCATGTCTGCCTTGATGACGGGGTTGGATTCCTCGGTCTTCATACCGGCGTACTTGCCTGCGTAGTCGGTGTGGCGACCGTAGTCGTCCACGGGCACCACCAGATCCATGCCATAGCGCATACAGGTCTGATAGTCGTCAGCACCGAAGCCGGGAGCGGTGTGGACACAGCCGGTACCGGAGTCCATGGTGACGTACTCCGCCCAAACCAGGCGGCTGGTCTTGTCCAGGAAAGGATGCTGTGCCAGCATATTTTCGAAGAAGGCGCCGGGGTAGGTGGCCAGCACTTCGTAATTCTCAAAGCCGCCCATCTTCATGGTCTTTTCCATGAGAGCCTCGGCCATAATGTAGGTTTCGCCGTTGTCGGCCTTTACCAGCACATAGCTGTCCCGGGGGTGCAGGCAGATGGCCATGTTGCCGGGGAGGGTCCAGATGGTGGTGGTCCAGATGACGAAGAAGGTCTTGCCCAGGTCGAAGCCAGCCAGCTTGCCCAGATCGTCCTTCATGGGGAACTTGACGTAGACAGAGGTACAGGGATCGTCCTTGTATTCGATGTCGGCTTCGGCGACAGCCGTAGCGCAGAAGGGACACCAGGTGACGGGCTTCAGACCCTTGTAGATGAAGCCCTTGTCAAACATTCTGCCAAAGACCTTGACCTCCTGGGCTTCGAAATGCTTGTCCATGGTGCGGTAGGGGTGTGCCCAGTCGCCCACGACACCCAGGCGCTTAAAGCCACCCATCTGCTTCTGGATGAAGTCCTCGGCGAAATCCTCGCAGGCCTTGCGGAATTCCGGCACGGACATATCCTTGTTTAGCTTTTTCTTGGAATTCTCGATAGCACGCTCGATGGGCAGTCCATGATTGTCCCAGCCGGGGACGTAGGGGGTGTAGTAGCCCATCATGGCGTGGGAGCGGATGATGAAGTCCTTCAGGGTCTTATTCAGGGCGTGACCCATGTGGATATAGCCGTTAGAGAAGGGAGGGCCGTCGTGGAGAACGAAGGGGGGCAGATCCTTGTTCTTCTCCAGCAGGGTATTGTAAAGATCCAGCTCCTCCCAGCGAGCCAGCATACCCGGCTCACGGGCGGGAAGACCCGCCTTCATGGGGAAGTCGGTCTTGGGGGTGATGATGGTGTTTTTGAATTCCATTGGGAAATTCCTCCGTAGAAAATATGATGACGTAGGGGCCGATGCCTGCATCGGCCCTGTTTGCACTGTGAAATTGTTCCGGGCCGATGTGGGCATCGGCCCCTACAGAATTAAAAGCGCCTTTGCCTCCAATAAGAGACAAAGGCGCATAAAACCTCTGCGGTACCACTCTTGTTCCGGTTTCCCGGCACTTATCTGCGCTGTAACGGGCGAACCCGGCACGGTCTACCACCCAAAGGGCTTCGGCGTGCTGCTCAAAGGGGATACCCGACCGGTCACTTTACTGCCTCGCACCAAACGGCAGCTCTCTGAAAAGCGGTGATGGACGGACGTGTCCTTATCGTTGCAAATGATTGTTTAATTCGGGGGAAAGGCTCCCCTTGAGGGGAGCTGTCCGAAATCTTTGATTTCGGACTGAGGGGTGTCGTATTTTCACACCCCTCCGAGCCGCTGTGTGCGGCCCACCTCCCCTCAAGGGGAGGCAAAATTAACCCTTATTGGGGTCGTAGTTCCGACCGAACTGCAGGTTGGCGAACTTGCCGCTGCTAGTGTCGGACACGGGATGCTTTGCCTCGGGCTTGGGAGCCTTTTCCTCAGCGGCGCCCACCAAAGCCTCCAGGTTCTGAGAGATCTCGTCAGCCATATCGATGTCGATATTCATGGGCTGCTTGGCAGGAGCGGACTCAGCCTTCTTCTCCGGCTCAGCGGGGGCATTTTCCTCCCGGATCTTCGCAAGAGAGGCAAGGCAGGCGTTGAGCTGTGCCTCGATGGCAGCGATCTGCTGTGCAGCCTGCTTCTTGGCTTCCTCCACGCGCTCAGCCTCGGCGGCGATGATGGCATCATTGTTGCGGATATTCTCAGCGGCGGCCACATTGGCCTCGTTGAGCATTTGGGTGCACTTGCTTTCTGCCTCCTTGACCATCATATCGCAGGTCTTCTGGGCGTTGACAATGGCATCCTTCATGCTGGCCTCGTTGGCACGGTATTCCTCCAGCTTGCCAACCAGCACACGCATCTTGCTCTTGAGCAGGGCGTTTTCCTTGTAAAGGGTGATATAGTCTTCAGTCAGGGGCTCCAGAAATTCATCCACAGCCTGCATGTCGTAACCACCGAAGGTGGCACGGCCGAAGGAGATCTGTTCTATCTGCTGCGGTGTAAACATAGCAAATCCTTCCTTTATCTATCTTAGATGTAGCTCTCGGCTTCCTTGGGGACATTCTCCAGGTCACCCACCACGTCCATATTGTGGGGGCAGAACAGGTAAGTAGACTGAGCGATCTTGTTGACCTTGCCGTCCAGGGCGTAGGCGCAGCCGGTGAGGAAGTCCACAACACGGCGGGACAGCGCCTTGTCGACATTCTCCAGGTTCACGATGATGGCCTTGCGGTCACGCAGGTCATCAGCGGCTTTGGTGCAGTCGTTGAAAGCGCTGGGGCGGAACAGGACGACCTCCTGCTTGCCGGACTTCATGTTCAGAACCTGACCGCTGAAGTTGCCGGACTTGCCGGGAGCGGGGGTGGGCTCGGCTGCCAGAGGGTCAGCCTCCGCATTGCGGGAACGGCGGGGAGCGGGCTCCTCTTCGTAGCCGTCCAGACCGTCGTCGTAATCATCGTACTCGTCGTCGGAATAGGGCTGGGCAAATTTCTTTACGTTATCCCAAAAGCTCATGGTTGTTTCCTCCTAAATGTTGACATCATTTCTTGGTATAGTCCCTGGGGCCAAAGATCGCGGTGCCCACACGAATCATGGTGCTGCCGCAGGCGATGGCGTCGGCATAGTCACCCGACATACCCATGGACAGAAAGTCCATAAATACATTATCGTATGTTTTTGCCGTTATGTCAACAGAAAGGTTGCGAATTTTTAGAAAAAATTTGTCGTTATCCCCCGATTTTTCGCAAATTGGGGGGATTGCCATGAGTCCCCGGACAAAAATATTGGGAAATTCCTCGATTTTTTCCAAAAGAGGGAGAATGTCGTCGATGCCGAAGCCGCTCTTGCTCTCCTCTTCGCCGATGTTGATCTCCAGCAAAATGTCCTGGACGATGCCCTGCTTTTGGGCTTCTGCATGGATGCATTCCAGCAGCTTCAGCCGGTCGACACTTTGAATGAGATCAACTTTTCCAACCACCTGCTTGACCTTGTTGGTCTGCAGATGACCGATGAAGTGGACGGGGGCGCCGGCGTAGGCGTTTTCGGAGAGTTTTTGAGTCAGCTCCTGGACACGGTTTTCGCCGCAGCAGTCCACACCGGCGGCGATGGCCTGGCGGACGGCGTCGGCGTCGTTCATTTTGGTGGCGGCGCACAGCAGGATCTCCTGAGGGTCTCTGCCGCAGGCGATGGCGGCTTGCCGGATCTGTGCCTTCACAGCGGCGACATTTTCGGTTATGGACATGATATTCGTCCTTTCTTTCTGTAATTGATGTGTAAAGCTTCCCCCTGGGGGGAAGCTGGCAAAAATCTTCGATTTTTGACTGATGAGGGGTCCAATATTCCAATTTTCCAGCGCAGTACCCCTCATCCGCCTCCTTCGGAGGCACCTTCTCCCCAGGGAGAAGGTCTTGTACCGTAAAGCAAAACAGCAACGGAGGTGGCTCCGTTGCTGTTTGGTTCGTCAGATGGCGGCAGCTTTCAGCTGCTTCATCGGTGCCAGAGTGGAGATGGCGTGCTTGTAGATCATCTGCTGCTTGCCGTCGGTCACCAGCACCACCACGAAGCTGTCGAAGCCCGTGACGATTCCCCGGAGCTGGAAGCCATTCATCAAAAACAGCGTCACCGGGACCCGTTCCCGGCGCACCTCACTCAAAATGGCATCCTGTAAATTGATTGCATCGGACATAAGTATACCTTCTTTCTTTGGGATACTTACATCTTAGCATGGTTTATTTGTCGGTTTCCTTTATAATCCGTCGTGCCGCCGGAAGAATTTCTTCCCGGTCACGGATCAGCCAGTGCATATTGGGATTGCGGCGGAACCAGGTCAGCTGCCGCTTGGCATACCGCCGGGAGGACTGCTGCACCAGGGCAGCGGCATCGGCGACGGTGCCCTCTCCTGCCAGGGCGGACACGAATTCCTTGTAGCCGATGGCCTGCATGGCGGTGCATTTGGGAGGCACGCCCTCCGCAAGCAGGCTTTGAATTTCTTCCACCAACCCCATTTGGAGCATAATACCCACCCGCAGGTCGATGCGCCGGTACAGCTGCGCACGGTCGTCAAAGCCGATGCCCAGCCACAGCGGATCGTACTTCGGCGGAATGGCCTGGGTCTTCAGGTTGTGGGCGGTCATGGTCTCGCCGGTTTCCAGATAGATCTCCAGCGCCCGGATGATCCGCTTCCGGTCGGAAAGATGCAGCCGTGCGGCGGTATCCGGGTCGATTTGGCTGAGCCAGTCCATGAGCGCTTCCGTGCCCTCCCGGTCTGCCTGTGCTTCCAATTCCTCCCGGCGACCGGTGGAAGGGAAGGGGGCGAAATCGTTGCCACGGATCAGCGAATCCATGTAAAGCCCCGTGCCGCCGGCGATGATGGCGGTCTTGCCCCGGGCGAGGACGTCCTGCAAAATGGGGTCTGCCATGGCGCAGTAGCGGCTGACGGAAAAATCCTCCCAGGGCTCCGCCACGTCCAGCATGTGGTGGACGATGCCGTCCATTTCTTCTTCGGTGGGCTTGGCGGTGCCGATATTCATGCGGCGGTAGACCTGCATGGAGTCGCAGGAGATCACCTCGCCGTCAAATTCCTTTGCCAGCTCCACAGCCAATGCGGTCTTGCCGGAGGCGGTGGGGCCTGCGATGCAAATGATCTTATTCATGGCCCATCACATCGCGAAGTACACAAAAACGGCAAACAGCATCAGCACCAGGGCGGTGGCAAGGCAGTAAAGTGCCGGCTTGCGGTTTTTGCGCCATTGTTGAACGGTTTGTGCTACCATGAGCAGCGCCATAAGCCATGCCACAAGCTCTGCCGGCAGAGCCATCAGCTGCAAAAGGGACAGAAATCCCAATATTACCAATGCTATCAACGTAAGCGCACTGACCAACAATGCGATACGCTCATATATGCGCAGTCTTTTCCAGGTGCGTTGCAGTTTATTCATGGGAGAACCTCCGTTTTATGCTCGTTTGAATTGTTTTTCCAGTTGCTTTTTGCTTAGGGTGATGCAAATGGGGCGGCCGTGGGGACAATGCTTCAGATCGTCACGGCTCATCACCTGCTTGGCAAGGGCGAGAAGCTCGGCTTCATCGGTGTGCCAGCCGGCCTTGATGGCGGCCTTGCAGGCGACGGTGTGCAAAACCTCGTCCCGGACGGTGTCTTTGGTGTCATGACGACCCCGGAGCAGGTCTGCAGCCAGCTCTTCGGCGGCCTGGGCGGCATCCTCAGGGGACAGGTCCATGGGGATCTGACGCAGGAGAATGGTGTTGTCGCCGAATTCGTCGATCTCAAAGCCCAGCTCCGTCAAGACCTCCCGGTTGGACAGCAGCTCTGCTGCCGCTTCCGGGCTGAGCCGCACGGGGATGGGGGTCAGCAGCGATTGAGAGCTGATGGACTCTTGGTTGGCTTTCAGCTTCTCGAATAGGATCCGCTCATGGGCGGCGTGCTTGTCGATGAGATAGGCGTTGTCGCCCTCTTCTATTATAATGTAGGAATTGTACAGCTCGCCCACCATCCGCCAAGTGATCTCTTCCGGCATGGGCAGAGCTTCCTGCACTGCTTCAACTTCGTTGTCATTGCGAGTGGCAATCTCCTCAATTTTCGAAGTAGTCGGAGGGGTGAAAACTGTAATAGGTTCCGGTGGTGCAACTGTGGGCGCAGGCTGCGGGATCAGCTTGTATTCCTTCAGCTCCGGCAGCTTGGCAACCGTGGCGGTAGCCGCCTCGGGCTTTGGCTGAGGCGCATCCTGCACGGCAGCAGTAAAGGTCTTGAATTCCGCGGGGGTCATGGTGCGGAAAAAGTCCTGCTTCTTAGGCTCCCCTTTGAGGGAAGCTGCCGGCGTAGCCGGCTGAGGGGTGTGCTGTGCGGGCTTGGAGAACTGCACCTGAGGACGGTCGGGGGTTTTGTTCAGGGCAGCCAGAACGCCGTAATGTACGCAGTCGAAGACCGCTTTTTCCGAAAGGAATTTTACCTCCGTCTTAGCCGGGTGGACGTTCACATCCACCGCGTTGGCAGGCACGCTCAGATGCAGCACGCAGGCCGGGAATTTACCCACCATGATCTGATTGCGGTAGGCCTCTTCCAGCGCGGCGATGAGCAGCCGGGATTTTACCGGACGGTCATTAACGAAAAAGGTCTGCAAATTCCGGCTGGGACGGGCATCGGTGGGTTTGGAAACATAGCCCCGGAGAGAATAACCCTCCCAGCGGCTTTCCACCTTGATCATTTTGGCGCATTCCCGTCCGTAGACGCAGTAAACCGCCGCCTCCAGTCCGCCGGTGCCGGGGGTCTGGAGGGTCTGCTTTCCGTCCCGGATGAAGGTGATGGACACCTCCGGGTGCGCCAAAGCCTGCAGCTGCACAGCGGCGGCGACACGGCTGCCCTCCACGGAGTCGGATTTCATGAATTTCATACGAGCCGGGGTGTTGAAAAACAGATCCCGGATGATGATGGTGGTGCCGTCGGGGCAACCGGCCTCGCTTTCCTCTGTGACCACACCGGCTTCCAGATGCAGACTGGTGCCGGTAAGACTGCCGGGGGTTTTGGTCAGCAAATCGATCCGGCTGACGGAAGCGATGGCCGCCAGAGCTTCACCACGGAAGCCCATGGTGCCGATGGCAGCCAGATCCTCGGCGGTGCGCAGCTTGGAGGTTGCGTGGCGCAAAAACGCAGTCCGGGCATCCTCGGGAGCCATGCCGCAGCCGTCATCGGTGACACGAAGGAAGGTCATGCCGCCGTCACGAATCTCGATGGTGACCTTGGATGCACCGGCATCCACGGCATTTTCCAGCAGCTCCTTGACTACGGAAGCAGGACGCTCCACCACCTCGCCTGCGGCGATGAGGTTGGCAATATGGGGAGATAATTGCATGATTTTTGGCATAAAATCACCTCGAAGACAGCATGCCGATGGCATTTACGGCAGTGTGGATCAGGATGGGGGCATAGATGCTGCCGCTGCGCTCATATGCCCAAGCCAGAGCGATTCCGGCAGGCAGGTATTGGACGAAGCAGAGCAGGAGCATCCAAATATCGTAGTAACCAATGTAACCCATCACATGGATAAAGGCAAAAAATACGGTGGAAATGGCGTAGGCCAGCAGGCGGTTACGGCTGTGCAGAGAACCAAAGATCAGTCCCCGGAACAGTACCTCCTCTGCCAGGGGCACCAGCAGAACGGTACCGATGGCCATGAGCCAGAAGTGGCCCAGAGAGGTAATGGCGATGCTGGCATCGTTGACGTTGTAAAAGTCCGGGAACAGCCGGATGATCACAAAGGAAATGACAAAGCTCGCCAGCCAGTATGCCACATAGCCGATGCCGGCGCAGGTGAGGGCGGTGCCGATATGCTTCCGTGTGTGCTGCAGATTTTTCCATAAAAATGTCCGGAAAATAAGGAAAACCGCCACAAAATTAACAAGAAAATAGGAAAAATCCAGGTAGGCATCCGGAAGCCCGGGCAGGAGAAATCGGGCAAGCTGTACCAAGAGATATCCCAAAAATACCAGCTCGAAGCCCAGGTACCGGGTGCCCCAGCGGATCTGCTTTTCGGTAAGGGAAACGGGAAGTTCGTGTTTCATAATCAATCCAACATTCTTTTCAGCTTGTAAAGCTCGTTCATAGCTTCGATGGGGGTCAGAGTTTCCACGGTCAGCGCGCTGAGGGCGTCGCATACCTGCTGGGAGCGCAGATCCAGCATGCTGATCTGATCCTCCGGTTCGGCAGCCTTGACGGTGCGCTGCACGCCGCCCTCGCTTTCCAGCTGGGCGAGAATTTCTCTTGCACGGCTGACCACTCCGTTGGGCAGACCTGCCAGCTTGGCAACTTCTACGCCGTAGCTGTCGTCAGCGGCACCGGGGACGATCTTGCGCAGGAAGATCATCTGATCGCCACGCTTCTTCACGGCGATGTTGTAATTTTTCACATTGGGAAGCTCTGCCTCAATGGTGGAAAGCTCGTGATAGTGGGTGGCAAAGAGGGTCTTTGCCCCCAGCTTTTTGGGGTTGGCGGCGTATTCCAGCACCGCACGGGCGATGGCCATGCCGTCATAAGTAGAGGTACCACGACCGATCTCGTCCAAGATCAGCAAACTCCGGGCGGTGGCGTACTTCAAAATGGAGGCGACCTCGCTCATTTCCACCATGAAGGTGGACTGACCGGAGGCAAGATCATCGCTGGCACCGATCCGGGTGAACACCCGGTCCACAAGACCGATCTTTGCGGATTTCGCCGGGACGAAGGAGCCCATCTGCGCCATCAGCACGATCAGCGCCACCTGGCGCATATAGGTGGATTTACCTGCCATGTTGGGGCCGGTGATGATGGAAACCTGGTTGTCAGCGGCGCCCAGGCGGGTGTCGTTGGGGACAAACAAGGTGTCTTTCAGCATCACTTCCACCACCGGATGCCGACCGTCGGTGATGGAAATTTCTCCGCTGAGGGTGATCTCCGGACGGCAGTAGCCCCGCTGAATGGCGACGGTGGCAAGACTGCACAGAGCATCCGCCGATGCCACAGCCCCGGCGCTCAGCTGCACCCGTGCAGCCTGGGCAGCCAAAAATTCCCGAAGCTGGGTGAAAATTTGGTACTCCAGGGCGGTGAGCCGATCCTTGGCGGTGAGCACCTGATCCTCCAGCTCCTTCAGCTCCTGGGTGATGTAGCGCTCGCAGTTGGCAAGGGTCTGCTTGCGGATATAGTGACCGGGTACTTGATCCATAAAGGACTTGGAAACTTCGATATAGTAACCAAAAACCCGGTTGTAGCTAACTTTTAGGGTGCGGATTCCGGTCTTTTCCCGTTCTGCCGCCTCGATGGTGAGAATGGTTCCGGAGCCGCCTTCCATGATATCCCGAAGCCGGTCGGCCTCGGCGTTGGCACCCTTGCGGATGATGCCGCCTTCCCGGACGGTTAGGGGAGGCTCGTCCACAATGGTGTTTTCAATGAGAGCGGCGCAATCGTCCAGGGGATCGATGGACTGCTCCAGCTTGCGCAGCAGGGGCGCTTCGGTGGTGGAAAGCTGTGCCTTCACCAGGGGCAGCGCCCGCAGACCCTTGGCAAGGGCCAGCAGATCCCGGCAGTTGACCGTGCCGGTGACCACCCGGGTCATGACACGCTCCAGGTCGGTCACATCCTTCAGCGCCTCGATGAGCTCGCCACGGCAGATGGGACTGCTGACCAATTCCTCCACCGCCGTCTGCCGGCGACCGATCTCCACCGCATCCAGCAGCGGCTTTTCCAGCCAGCTGCGGATCAGCCGTCCGCCCATGGCGGTGTGGGTCTTGTCCAGCACCCACAGCAGGGTGCCCTTCTTTTCCTTGGAGCGCATGGTTTCCGTCAGCTCCAGATTCCGTCGGGCATCCAGATCCAGCTCCATGAAGCGGCCGGTGGTGTAGTATTGCAGCTCACGGATGTGAGCCAGGTCATTCTTTTGCAGCTTCAGCAGGGTCTGCAGCAGACTGCCTGCGGCGATGATGGCGGTGGGCAGACCGGTGAGTCCCAGTTGTGCCAGGGGTGCGCCGAAATGCTTTTGCAGAAGCTCTTCAGCGGCGCTTAAATCAAATTGTTCCGGCTTGCCCTCGTCCACGCAGCAGCTTAACCGGCGGAACAGGGCATCGTCCATGGCGGCATCGTGAACGCCGGCACCCCCACGGATCACCTCGGAGGGGGAGAAGCGTCCCAGCTCCGATGCGGCGGCGGCAATATCGGCGCAGACGGTGACGAAAAACGCACCGGTGGACACATCGCAGAAGGCAAGACCAAACTTGCCGCTCTCGCCGTAAAGGCAGGCGATGTAGTTATTTTTGGACTCGTCCAGCATACAGCTTTCCGTGACGGTGCCGGGGGTGACCACACGGGTGATATCCCGTTCCACCAGACCCTTGGTGGTAGCCGGATCCTGCATCTGCTCGCAGATGGCGACTTTGTAGCCCTTCTGCACCAGACCGGCGATGTAGGCATCCACACTGTGGTAGGGAACGCCGCACATGGGCGTTTGCTCCTCCTTGGGCTTGTTCCGGTCACGGGTGGTCAGGGTCAGATCCAGCTCCTTGGCGGCGATCCGGGCGTCCTCGTCGAACATTTCATAGAAGTCGCCCAGACGGAAAAACAGGATGCTGTCCTGGTTTTGCTCTTTTATTTCATTGTACTGCCGCTTCATGGGCGTCAATTCTGTATTGTTCTTTGCCATGGGCGTGACCTCTTTCTGTAATATAATTTGATGGGGTAAAGGATAGTTTAGCGCACTAAGATATGCTGTCATCGCGAACCAGTGACCGATGTCACTGGTGTGGCGATCCCCTACGGCGATGCGGAAACCTTAGGAGATTGCCACGCCAGTGTGCGCACTGGCTCGCAATGACATACTTCTTTTTTTGGTGCGTCATTACTCCGCTAAACAATCATTTATTGTTCCAACTCACCGGTGAGGCTCCAGGTGGTGCAGCCGGTGATGGTGATATCTTGGTAGGTGCCGATGAGGGCTTCCTCCCCGGCAAAACGCACCAGCCGTCCGCCCTCGGTACGGGCGGTGAGCAGACTGCCGTCTGCGCCGTCTACCAGACAGCGCATGGTCTTGCCCACATAGGCGTTGTGAATCTCTTCGGAGATCCGGTTCTGCACAGCGCAGAGCTTGTCGAACCGGCGGTTTTTCTCTTCCTTGGGGGTGGGATCCTCCATGGATGCGGCAGGGGTGCCGTGCCGGGGGGAGAAAATGAAAGTAAACAGCGAATCGTAGCGCACCGCTTCGATGAGGGAGATGGTCTCCTCAAATTCCTCCTCCGTTTCCCCGGGGAAGCCCACGATCACGTCGGAGGTCAGCACCAGCTCCTGCATGACGGACTTGGCGTAGCGGACCAGGGACAGATATTTCTCCCGGTCGTAGTGCCGGTTCATGGCTTTCAGAACCCTGGAAGAACCGGACTGGAAGGGCAGGTGGAGCTGCTTGGCGATCTTGGGGTACTTTGCCATGGTGTCGAACAGCTTTTGCCCCGCATCCCGGGGATGGCTGGTCATAAACCGGATGAGAAAATCGCCGTCAAGCTGGGCGATCATAGCCAGCAGGTCGGAAAAATCCACGCCGCAGTCCAGGTCCTTGCCATAAGAGTTGACGTTCTGACCCAGTAGGGTGATCTCCCGGATACCGGAGGCGATCAGCTCTTTACATTCTGCCAAAATGTCAGCAGGCTGGCGGCTGCGCTCCCGACCCCGGACATAAGGGACGATGCAGTAGGTGCAGAAATTGTTGCAGCCGTACATGATGGACACCCAGGCCTTCAGCTTGTTGTCACGCACCTGGGGCAGACCTTCGGCGATGGAGCCGGGCTCGTCTTCTACATAGAATTGCCGCTTGCCCTTGCTCAGTACGTTCCAGAGGATCTCCGGGAACTGCCACAGATGGTGGGTGGAAAATACGCCGTCCACATGGTGGTAGCTCTTTTTGATCCGTTCCCAAACGATCCGCTCGCCGGCCATACAGCCGCAGAGGAAAATTTTCTGCCCCGGGTGGCGGCGTTTGGTGTGCACCAGGGCGCCCAAATTGCCGAAGACACGCTGCTCGGCGTGCTCCCGGATGGCGCAGGTGTTCATCACCACCACGTCAGCGCCCTCGGCCTGCTGGACGATGGCGTAGCCACTTTGCACCAAAAGACCCCGGATCCGCTCGGAATCCGCCTCATTTTGCTGACAGCCGTAGGTTTCCACATAGGCGCAGGGAACGGCGTCACGGTCACGCCAGTAGGCGGCGATGTTGTCGCAATATTGAAACTGCTGCTGCAGTTGTGCTTCGGAAATAACGGTGGTTTTGCAGGTCATGTGTAAAACTCCCCAATCATACTATCTCAATTAAACATCATAGCATTTTTGCGCGCATTTTGCAAGTGCCGGGAAATGTAAAATAATTGTGTTTCCCTTGAAAATGCGTCCTTATCATGATAAACTGGAGAAAATAACATGGGAGGAATTGCGATGAAAGGAAAAATGCGTCCATGGATGCTGATCGTGGGCGTCGTGGCGGCGCTGACACTGCTGCTGAGTACGGCGGTGGTCGTCTGGTGGAGCATCGCCGGTGTGGACAGCTTCGACGAGGGTATGTCGCTGATGAGCGAGGTATTTAAACCTCGAAATAATGACGTATATTATAAGAAAACCTACTCCGTTTCCGACAAAAAGCTGGAAAAGAAGCAGGATAATGTTGTGGCTACCATTGGCGGGCAAACTTTGACCAACAGCGAGCTTCAAGTGTATTACTGGACGGAAGTCTACGATTTTTTGCAGGATGACGGTTACCAGGCGGTGTATTTGGGTCTGGACTACACCCAGCCCCTGGACGAGCAGAGCTATGTGGGCGGCGAGGGCACCTGGCAGCAGTATTTTTTGCAGCGGGCGCTGAATACCTGGCACACCAACCAGGCTATGGCGCTGCTGGCGCAGGAAAATGGCATCACCTTGGACCAGGAATACCAGGATGACCTCACCGATATGCGTGGCAATCTGACCCAGGCTGCCATCAGCGCAGGCTTCGTCAGCATCGATGCCATGCTGCAAAAGGATTTCGGCAGCATCGTCACCTATGAGGATTACTACGGTTATATCGCTCTGCGCTATAATGCCTCCGGCTATTTTGCGGAAAAATACAATGCCTTTGATGTTTCCGATGAGAAGCTCCAGGCGTATTTTGGGGAAAATGAGGAAGCGTTGAAAGCGGACGGCATCACCAAGGACAGCGGTGATGTGGCGGATGTGCGGCATATTTTGATTCCCGTGTCCGGCGGCATGGAGGATGCTAAGGGCGATACGGTCTACTCCGATGCCGAGTGGGAGACCTGCCGCCAGGAAGCCCAGGAGCTGCTGGATGAATGGCTCGCCGGGGATGCCACCGAGGAGAGCTTCGGGGAGTTGGCAGAGCAATACTCCCAGGATGAGGGCTCCAATACCAACGGCGGTCTGTACCGGAGCATCCATGAAGAAAGCGGTTTTGTGCAGGAATTTTTGGACTGGACGCTGGATGAGAGCCGTGAGGCAGGCAATTACGGCTTGATCCGTACGGAATACGGCTACCACATCATGTACTTTGTGGGCAGCGAGGCTCAGTGGATCAGAGAGTCCCGGGAGGGCTTGCGAGCGGAACTGTCTGAGGCGGTCTGGTCAGATGCCAGAGAGCAGTACCCTATGGAGGTCAAGTATAAAGACATTGTCCTTGCGGAAGTGAATCTTAATACAGATAAATGATTGTTTATGTGATTAGTGCTCTGCACCCCTTGGCCCCCGCTTTTAAGAGGGGGCTGGCAAAAATCTTTGATTTTTGACTGGGGGAGTTCGGAAAAATCCTATTTTTGCTCCCCCCGGCCTCGCTTGCGCTTT
>JAZNRS010000155.1:0-3131 GCA_045590815.1 Faecousia sp. | reverse complement strand
CACCGGCTTCCACCTGAAGAAGGGCAAGCTGTGGACGGCGGTGAAATGGGCATACACCATGTTCTTTGTGATCCTGGGCTGGGTGCTGTTCCGTGCGGAGAGCATCCCCGAGGCGATCCGGTACATGGGCTATATGTTCGGCGCAGGCGGCTCGGTTATAGACGGAAAATTCACAGCCTTCCTGGCGCAGTACGGCGTGCTGCTGCTCATCGGTGCATTCTTCTGCACCCCGGTGCTGAAGTTACTGACGGCTAAATGCAAGCAAAATCTCTTTGTCGGATTGCTGCGGGTGCTGGTACTGTTCGGGCTTTTTGTCCTTTGCGTTGCCAGCCTGGTGGGCAGTTCCTATAATCCGTTTATCTACTTCAATTTCTAAGGCAGGTGCGCCATGAAGAAATTTAACGTAAATATCATCCTCTTCGTCCTGGTATTCCTGTTTATTTTGGCAGGTTTTTCCGTGAAGTATTTCAATTCCTTGAAGCACCGCATTTCTAATTTCTTGCTCCGTGACATCCCATCGGGACAAACGGAGATCCTGGACGGTTTTTTCACCGACATCGATGATATCTCCACCAAGTCGTTACGATACCGCACACAGCTGCTGGATCTCAATTCCGCCAAGGGAAATCTGTCCAACGAAAAGCTCGCTGTCAAAAACGACATGACGGTGTTCAAAACGGAGGAGGAGAGCCTCCTGGAGGAGCGCCCGGAGATCACCCTGGAGGACATTGATCCTGCCATCGAAAAGCTCACCCAGCTGCAGCAGTGCGCCCAGGAAAACGGTGCAGACTTTTTGTATATCGCAGCCCCCGAAAAAGGCACAAATCTAACCATCCCAGCCAATGCGACCAATTACAGTGCAGAAAATTATGCCTTGTTTATGGAGGCTTTGGAGGACGCGCAGATACCAACGCTGAATTTGTCCCAGGAGATGGAGCTTGCCGGACTTCTGAACAAGGACGCCTTCTTCTACACCGATCACCACTGGAAACCGGAGATCGGTTTTTGGGCGAACGGAAAAATCTGCGAAGCACTCCAAAATCGGTATGACTTCGTCTATGACGATGCAACCACAGACATCGGAAATTATAACGTAAAAGTCTATGAGGATTGGTTTTTGGGCTCATACGGCAAGAAAGTGGGCCTGCATTTCTCCTCAGAGGGTGCAGATGACATTACGCTGATCACCCCCAGTTTTGACACCGATCTGACTGAAAGCATCCCCTATGACAACCATCTGCGCACCGGCTCCTTTACCGAAACGATGCTGTATTTGGAGAAGCTGGTAGAAAAGGATTACTACGGTCAAAACCCCTACGCCGCTTACGGCGGTGGAAATTTCCGGCTGCAAATTTTGAAAAACAATCTGCTGTCGGAGGGAAAAAAGATCGTGATCCTGCGGGATTCCTTTGCCTATGTGGTAGCGCCTTACCTGGCGCTCAGCTGCGCAGAGGTGCATTGTATTGACGTGCGGGATCTCATCACCACGGAAGATATCAATGTGTACGATTACATCGAAGAAATCAAGCCCGATTATGTACTGGTGCTGTACAACGGCGCCGTCACCGAGGAATACGCCCGTATCAATTTTGGCTAAAACGAAGAGCCGCTGCGATTGCAGCGGCTCTTATTTTTATACTTTTTCGATGGCCTGCTTCAGATCGGCGATCAGATCTTCCACATTTTCCAGACCACAGCTCAGGCGGATCAGATCGGCACCGACACCGGCGGCATCCAGCTGCTCGTCGGTCATCTGACGGTGGGTTGCGGAGGCCGGGTGCAGGCAGCAGGTACGGGAATCTGCCACATGGGTTTCAATGGAGCCAAGCTTCATGTTCTTCATGAATACCTCGGCTGCCTTCCGTCCGCCCTTCAGGCCGAAGGAAATGACGCCGCAGGAGCCGTTGGGCAGATACTTCTGTGCCAGGGCGTAGTCCTTGTCGCTCTCCAGGCCGCAGTACTTGACCCACGCCACCTTCTCGTTATTCTGCAGGAAACGGGCGATGGCATCGGCATTGGCACAGTGCTGGCGCATACGGAAGGGCAGACTCTCCAGACCCAGGTTCAAATAGAATGCGCTCTGAGGGGACTGGATGGAGCCCAGATCACGCATCAGCTGGGCGGTGCATTTGGTGATGAATGCGCCCTCCAGACCGAAGCGCTCGGTATAAGTCACGCCGTGGTAGCTGTCGTCGGGGGTGCACAGACCGGGGAACTTGTCAGCATGGGCAGTCCAGTCGAACTTGCCGCTGTCCACGATGCAACCGCCCACCGCAACGCCGTGACCGTCCATATACTTGGTGGTGGAATGGGTGACGATGTCTGCGCCCCACTCGAAGGGACGGCAGTTGACGGGGGTGGGGAAGGTGTTGTCCACGATCAGGGGAACGCCGTGGGCATGGGCAGCCTTTGCAAACTTCTCGATATCCAGCACATTCAGGGCGGGATTGGCGATGGTTTCGCCGAAAACGGCCTTGGTATTGGGCTTGAATGCGGCGTTCAGCTCCTCCTCGGTGCAGTCGGGGCTGACAAAGGTGAAGTCGATGCCCATGCGGCGCATGGTCACGTTGAACAGATTGAAGCTGCCGCCATAGATGGCAGAGCTGGAGACCACATGATCGCCGCAGGAGGCAATGTTGAACACGGCGTAGAAATTGGCGGCCTGACCGGAGCCGGTGAGCATGGCGGCGGTGCCGCCCTCAAGGGCTGCGATCTTGGCAGCGACCATATCGCAGGTGGGGTTCTGCAGACGGGAGTAGAAATAGCCCGAGGCCTCCAGATCGAAGAGCTTACCCATATGCTCAGAGGTGGCATACTTGAAGGTAGTGCTCTGAATGATGGGGATCTGCCGGGGCTCGCCGCTTTCGGGGCTGTAGCCGGCCTGGATGCACAGAGTTTCCGTGCGAAGCTTTTGTTCCATGGGAATCACCTCAAAGATAGAATAGGTATATTGTAACGGCAACAGCCGTTTTTGTCAATTGAAAGTGCTGGTAAATGATTGTTTATGTGATTAAAGCACCGCACTCCTTGGCCCCCGCTTTTAAGAGGGGGCTGGCAAAAATCTTTGATTTTTGACTGGGGGAGTTCGGGAAAATCCTATTTTTACTCCCCCCGGCCTCGCTTACGCTTCG
>JAZNRS010000154.1:0-3015 GCA_045590815.1 Faecousia sp. | reverse complement strand
AAACAATCCCTCAGTCAAAAATCGGTTCCGAAGAGCCGATTTTCGACAGCTCCCTTTGCACAAGGGAGCCTTTGCGCCGCAAGCGGCGCTCTGCGGCTTACAGCCGCAGACGGCAAGGGCATGCCCTTGCCCTACGATGGGTTACTAATATAAACAATCATTTATCGTTTGACGACACACTTATTTCATTCTTCCAGCAGGCAAACGGCGTGGCAGCTCATGCCCTCTCCGGTGCCGGTGAAGCCCAGTTTTTCTTCGGTAGTGGCTTTCACATTCACCCGACTCACGTCGATGCCCAGCGCACCGGCGATGTTGCGCTCCATGGCTTCGATATGGGGGCGGAGCTTCGGTGCCTGGGCGATCATGGTCACGTCGATGTTGCTCACACAGTAGCCGCATTCGGTAACTTTTTGACCCACGATCTCCAGCAATTTCAGGGAATCTGCTCCCTTATACTGCACATCCGTGTCGGGAAAGTGCTTGCCGATGTCGCCCAATCCGGCGGCACCCAGCAGGGCATCGGACACGGCATGAAGCAAAACGTCCGCATCGGAGTGCCCCAACAGACCCTTGTCATATGCGATCTTCACGCCGCCCAGGATCAGATCCCGGCCTTCCACCAGCCGGTGTACGTCGTATCCATGTCCAATTCTCATTTCATTTCCTCCAAAAGCATCTGAGCGACCTTCAAATCTATGGGGGTGGTGACCTTCAGATTCCGCTCGTCACCCTCCACGATCTTCACGGACATGCCCAGCCGCTCCACGGCAGAGCAGTCATCAGTGATAGGCGCCTCATCCTTCAGCGCCTTTTGCAGCGCACCGATGATCAGATCCCGGTCGAAGACCTGGGGGGTCTGCACCGCCTGCAAAGTGGCGCGGTCCGGGGTGCGATCCACCACGCCGCCCTTGACGATCTTGATCGTGTCCTTCACCGGCACCGCAGGCGCTGCCGCACCATAAGTATGGGCAGCCCGGACAGTCCGGTCGATGACCTCCGGCGTGATCAGCGGACGGGCACCGTCCTGGATCGCCGCCAGCTTCATCTTGGGGGAGAGGGCGTTCAGTCCACGCCACACGGAAGCCTGCCGGCTGTCGCCGCCGGACACCACATCCGTTACCTTGTCAAAATCCTTGCACAGCGCTTTGATCGGCTCGATGAGATCCTTTCGGGTGACGATGACGATCTGCTTAATCACATCACTTTGCTGAAAGGTGCGCACCGTGCGGACGATCATAGGCTCGCCATCCAGCTCTGCCATGACCTTATCGATGCCGCCCATCCGAGAGGCGCTGCCTGCCGCCACGATCACTGCACCGCAGTCGCCCAGGGGCAGCAGCTTGCGAATGGCCTTGGATATCTTTCCGGTTGCTTTCGTAACACCCATGATCACAGCTCCCTTACAAGTTTTTTGAAAAATTCGCCCCGAACCATAAAATTCTTGAACTGGTCAAAGGCAGCGCTGGCAGGGCTCATCAGCACCACATCGCCCTCCACCGCAGCCGCAGCGGCGGCATGAACGGCGGAGGCAAAGTCGCCACAGTCCAGGATTTCCGGATTTCCGGGGGTATACTCCGGAGCGGCCTTCACCGCTTCCGCAATGAGCTTACCGGTGGCACCGCCCAAAAACAGCTTCTTGACGTGGGCGCAGATTTCCGGTCCCAGCACGTCGTAGGGGATGTGCTTGTCGTAGCCGCCGGCGATGAGGATGACCTTTTCCGGGAAGCTGCGCAGACCGGCGATGGTGCGGCTGGGGCTGGAGGCGATGGAGTCGTTGTAGAAGCGGACGCCGTCCTTGATCCGCACCAGCTCGATGCGATGCTCCACACCGCCGAAGGTCTTCGCCACCTGGCGGATGGTTTCGTCGGATACCAGACCCTCCACTGCCAAAATGGCTGCCATGTAATTCTCTATATTGTGGACACCGGGGATGAGAATGTCCGCCACGGACAGGACTTCCTCCCCATCCCGGCAGATCACGCCGTTTTTCAGACACACCCGAGCCTCGCCCAGACGGGAGAATTTGCAGGTGATGCCGTTGCCTGCGAAGCCGTCGGTGATGGCATTGTCGTGGTTCAGCACCAAAAGATCTCCGGCAGACTGAAAGCGGAAAATGTTCTTTTTCGCATCCACATATTCGTCCATGTCCTTGTGGACATCCAGGTGGTTGGGTGCCAGATTGGTGACCACTGCCCGTTCCGGGCTGCGCTCCATGTCCATGAGCTGGAAGGAGCTGAGCTCCACCACGGCGAAATCCTCCGGCTTCATTTGGCGGCACAGAGGCAGCAGGGGCGTGCCGATGTTGCCGCCCAGCCATACGGTGTAGCCGGCAGCCTTGAGCATTTCGGAGATGAGGGTAGTTGTGGTGGTCTTGCCATCGGAGCCGGTGACGGCGATGGTCCGGCAGGGACAAACCTCGAAGAAGACTTCCATCTCGCTGGTGATCTTGGCGCCCTTAGCCCGGAGCGCCTCCAGCGCTGGATTGCCCGGATGCATACCCGGGGTGCGGAATACCAGCTCCGCATCCAGGTTATCCAGATATCCGTCGCCCACCTGGAGGGTACATCCCAGCTCCAGAACCGCAGCATCCAGCTTGTCCATGGGTGTCCGGTCACAGCCGATGACCGTGCAGCCAAATTCCAGCAGCAGCCGTACCAACGGACGGTTGCTGACACCCAAACCCAAAACGGCAATTTTTTTACCCTTTAATCCGGTGAAATATTCTTGAAACGTCATATAATCGCTCCTTTACTCTTGTAAATGATTGTTTATATTAGTAACCCATCGTAGGGCAAGGGCATGCCCTTGCCGTCTGCGGCTGTAAGCCGCAGAGCGCCGCTTGCGGCGCAAAGGCTCCCTTGTGCAAAGGGAACTGTCGAAAATCGGCTCTTCGGAACCGATTTTTGACTGAGGGATTGTTTGCTGTTACCCTATAATTTTCCGTTTTTGAATTGATGCCGTGTTACAATCCCTCCGACCTCGCTTACGCTCGGCCACCTCCCTTTGCACAAGGGA
>JAZNRS010000153.1:0-18376 GCA_045590815.1 Faecousia sp. | reverse complement strand
GCCATGGTGGCTCTGACCGCCCGTATGCAGCACGAGCGCAACAACACCGACGAGTGGCTGGCCAAGAAGGGTCTGAAGCGTCTGGACATCGACCCCAAGCGTGTGGAGATGGGCTGGATTATCGACTTCTGCGCCCAGTCCCTGCGTAACATCATCATCGGCATCGGCGGCCGTCTGGACGGCTTCATGATGGAAAGCAAGTTCGGCATCGCCGTTGGCTCCGAGCTGATGGCTATTCTGGCCGTTGCCAAGGATCTGAAGGATCTGCGTGAGCGCATCGGCAAGATCGTTGTCGCTTACTCCAAGACCGGTGAGCCTGTCACCTGTGAGGATCTGGACGTTGCCGGCGCTATGACCGCCTGGATGCGTAACGCCATCAACCCCACCATGTGCTACTCTGTCGACCACCACCCCGTGCTGATCCACGCCGGTCCCTTTGCTAACATTGCTATCGGTCAGTCCTCCGTTATCTCCGACCGTCTGGCTCTGAAGCTGTTCGACTACCACGTCACCGAGTCCGGCTTCGCCGCTGACATCGGCTTCGAGAAGTTCTGGAACGTTAAGACCCGTCTTAGCGGCCTGACTCCCAACGTTTCCGTTCTGGTTGCTACCGTCCGCTCCCTGAAGATGCACGGCGGCGGCCCCAAGGTCACCCCCGGCGCACCCCTGCCCAAGGAGTACAAGGAGGAGAACCTGGAGCTGCTGGAGAAGGGTACCTGCAACCTGTTCCACCATGTCAACACCATCAAGAAGTCCGGTATCAACCCCGTGGTCTGCATCAACCGCTTCTACACCGATACCGACGCTGAGATCGCTCTGCTGAAGAAGCTGTGTGCTGAGCGCGGTGTCCGCTGCGCCGAAAGTAACCACTGGCGTTACGGCGGCGAGGGTGCCGCTGAGCTGGCCCGTGTGGTCGTTGAGGCTTGTGAGGATCCCGTGGAGGTCAAGTTCCTGTACGATCTGGATATGCCCCTGCGTCAGCGCGTTGAGCTGATCGCCAAGGAGGTCTACGGCGCTGACGGTGTTACCTGGCTGCCCCTGGCTGTGGAGAAGGCTGAGCGCTTCGAGAAGGATCCCAAGTACGCCGATTACTGCACCATGATGGTCAAGACTCACCTGTCCCTCAGTGATGATCCCACCAAGAAGGGTGTGCCCACCGGCTGGAAGCTGACCGTCCGTGACATTCTGGAGTACGGCGGCGCTAAGTTCCTGTGCCCCATGGCCGGCACCATCTCCATGATGCCCGGTACTGCCGCTGACCCTGCTTACCGCCGTGTCGATGTGGACACCGAAACCGGTAAGGTCTCCGGCCTGTTCTAATTCTTAAATCACATAAGCACAGCCGGAAAACCGGCTGTTCTTTCGTGGCATAAAGGCCCCCCTTGAGGGAAGCTGTCAGCGAAGCTGACTGAGGGGTGTTCACCCCACCGAGCCGCCATTCGGCGGCCCACCTCCCCTCAAGGGGAAGCTTTAGGGAGGGGCAAGCCCCCGCCCTACGATTCAATGTAAGGAGAAATACATATGGACATGACTATGGAAACCTGCCGCAAGTTTGTGGAGGTACTGGCATCTGACGCGCCCGCTCCCGGCGGTGGCGGCGCTGCTGCTCTGGTGGGCGCCATCGGCACCGCTCTGGGCAACATGGTGGGCTCTTTGACTGTTGGCAAGAAGAAGTACGCCGACGTGCAGGATGAGATCATCGCTCTGAAGGCCAAGTGCGACGAGCTGCAGAAGCAGCTGCTGGACCAGGTGGAGGCTGACGAGGTCAACTTCCTGCCTCTGGCCAAGGCCTACGGCATCCCCAAGGACGATCCCAACCGGGACAAGATCATGGAGGAGGCCACCATCATCGCCTGCTCCACCCCCATCAAGATCATGGAGCTGTGCTGCGAGGCCATCGACTGCATCAAGGTCTTCGCCGACAAGGGCAGCCGTCTGGCTGTTTCCGATGCCGGCTGCGGTGCTGTGGTGTGCAAGGCCGCCCTGCAGGCTGCCAGCCTGGACGTGTTTATCAACACCAAGACCCTGAAGAACCGTGACGTGGCTGAGGATATGAACCGCCACGCCAACGTGATGCTCAACAAGTATGGCCAGCTGGCAGACGAGATCTTCAATACCGTCAAGGCCGGCTTCGGTCAGTAAGGTACCCATCTTGCCCCCCGCATTTATGAGGGGGGTGCCCCAGTGCGCACACTGGGGCGGGGGGAGTCTGAAGATTTATGCGAACGCCCCCAGTCACGCCTGACGGCGTGCCAGCCCCCTCTTAAAAGCGGGGGCCAAGGCGCTGTAAAGCAGCGCAAAAGACAAAATTTTGGAGGACAAAACTATGGCTAAATTACTGCTTGGCAAGGAAGTTAACGAGGCTCTGGTTGCCGATCTGCAGAACCGTTCCGCCGCCCTGCGTGAAAAGGGCAACGCTCCCTGCCTGGGCATCATCCGTGTGGGCGCCCGTCCCGACGATCTGTCCTACGAAAAGGGCGCTATCAAGAAGGGCGAAACCGTGGGCATCGATGTGAAGGTGTTCGAGCTGCCCGAGGATGCTTCCCGTGAGGATGTGCTGGCGGTCATCGATCAGGTCAATGCCGATGCTTCCGTCCACGGCGTGCTGATGTTCCAGCCTTTCCCCGCACACCTGCGTCCTTTCCAGAGAGAGATCTGCAACCGCCTGGATCCCAAGAAGGACATGGACTGCCTCACCGATCTGAGCAGCGCCGGTGTCTACCAGGGTCGCAGCGACCTGGGCTACGCCCCCTGCACCCCCGCCGCTTGCATGGAGATCCTGGATTTCTACGGCATCGACTGCAAGGGGAAGTCCGCTGTGGTCATCGGTCGCAGCCTGGTGGTGGGCAAGCCTGCCGCTATGATGCTCATTGGCAAGAACGCCACCGTCACCGTCTGCCACACCAAGACTGTGGATACTGCCGCTGTGTGCCGTGAGGCGGACATCATCATCTCCGCCGCCGGTGTGCTGAACAGCCTGACCAAGGACTATGTCCGTCCCGGTCAGATCGTTATCGACGTGTCCATGAACTGGAACCCCGAGAAGATCACCACCCGTGGCAAGGGCGGTATGTCCGGCGATGCCATCTTTGAAGAGGTGGAGCCCATCGGCGAGGCCATCACCCCCGTTCCCGGCGGCGTGGGCGCTGTCACCACCACCGTGCTGATGAAGCACGTCATCGAGGCCGCTGAGAAGGCGTAAAGAAAAACACTGTCATTGCCAGGGCCGCAGGCCCGTGGCAATCCCCCGGATATTAGGAGACTGCCACGCCAGTCTGCGGACTGGCTCGCAATGACGTACGTTTATTTTAGTGCGTAAAAAAACTCCGCCGATTGGCGGAGTTTTTTACGTTTTCCGAATGAATTTTTCTCTGCACTTGGGGCAGGTGATGGCGATCTTGCCCTTTTTCCGGGGGACGCGCACCGGCTGGCGGCATTTGGGACAGGTGAAATATTTGTGATCTCTGTCCTTGATCTGATCCAGCAGCATCAAATACCGGCGGTTTTCCCGGTAGCGCTTGTAGGTGTTGTGGGACAGCGCCCGGAAAATGGCGATGCCGATGAGAATATAGGAAATGCCCGTCACGATGAGCTTGGGGATCAGCGGCAGGAACATCGCCACGATGACGATGACCACACTGCTCCACAAAATCAGCGAATTCAGCTTGTCCATGCCGTAGCGCCCGGACATGAACCGCTTCACACCCTGATCGACCTTGCGCAAGGTGCGCCGGAACCAATTGTCACGATTACCCATGAGATCACCTTAGAGGAAGAATTGTTGTGTAAATGATTGTTTATCTTCGTAGGGCGGGGTCATGACCCCGCCGCAACATAATGGGATTGAGCAGAAAAAATGTTGCGTAAGCCTACATTTCACATCGATTTATCAAAGCAATTGTCCAACGTGGTCGGCGGGGGCAAGCCCCCGCCCTACGATGGCATCGCATTTAAATATATTATATTGAAAAATCCGGATTTTGCAACGGGGAAAAGGAATTTTTAACGGATTGTTCAATAATCCACCCGAAGTGCGAAAAAAGTTGTTGACCTGGTTGACTTTTTGGGTTATAATACCCTAGCATGACTATTTATAGTCAATAACTATGTTTTGCTACAGCCTTTTGGCTGTTGAGCATTAGAATACCAGATATATAGGAGGTGTATCCCATGAAGCGTACCTATCAGCCCAGCCGCCGTCACCGTTCCAAGGTTCACGGTTTCCGTCAGAGAATGGCTACTTCCAACGGCCGCAAGGTTCTCGCCCGCCGTCGTGCCAAGGGCCGCAAGGTTCTGTCCGCCTGATTGCGGTGGCGTGGGTGACACGCAGCACGCTTTCGTGCGAAACGGGAGGTAAGTGCGGGGCGATTATGTTCGCCCCGCTCCCTTTTTCATAGGGAGGCAAAGGTATGAAATTTTCCGGCTCTCTGAAGCTGAATCACATTTTCCAACGGCTGTACCGTTCCCAGGGGCAAGCCAACGGCTATCTTGTGCTTTACGCACGGAAAAACCGCACCGGTACCAACCGGGTGGGCATCACCGTGAGCAAGAAGCTGGGCAAGGCCCATGTGCGCAACCGTGTCCGCCGCCGTCTGCGGGAGATCTACCGGCTCAACGAGGAGAAATTCCAGCCCGGCTGGGATATCGTGGTGGTGGCCAGAGGTCGGTGCGTGGAGGCGAAGTTCTCCAAGCTGACGGAAAGCTACCTGTCCCTGGCGGAAAAAGCCGGGATTTTGAAGTGATTCGCAGTAAGTGTCATCCTGAGCGGAGCTATGCGGAGCATAGCGAAGTCGAAGGATCCACTTTCTAAATTGATATTCTGAGTGAAATCGGTGCGAAGATTCTTCGACTCCCCTTCGGGTCGCTCAGAATGACATAATGAAGTGCTATGGTATAATTTGGGGGATTGCCACGCCAGTGTTCGCACTGGCTCGCAATGACAACGTTATTGTAAGGTGATTCTATGAAAAAATGCTTCCTTGCCCTCATCCGTTTCTACCAGCGCAGGATCTCGCCTGCCTTTCCCCGGCGCTGCCGGTTTCACCCGACCTGTTCCCAGTATGCCTTCGAGGCAATCACAAAATACGGCGCCTGGAAGGGCGGCTGGATGGCTCTGCGCCGACTGCTTCGGTGTCACCCCTTCAGCAAAGCCGACCCCTTCGACCCCGTACCATGACTTCCAGATAAGGAGGAAAGTCAATGTTTCTCGCGTTTAGACTCTCGGATATCATTACCGTGCCCTTTGGCTGGCTGCTTGGTTTTCTCTACGACTTTACCAACAGCTACGGTCTTGCGCTGATCCTGTTCGCAGTTTTGGTCAAGCTGATCCTGCTGCCCACCAGCGCAATGAGTAAGAAAAATTCCATGAAAATGTCCCGGATCCAGCCTCGTTTGCAGGCGATCCAGAAAAAATACGCAGACGATCAGATGAAGATGAACGAGGAAATGCGTGCTCTGTATAAGAGCGAGGGCGTTTCCATGGGCGGTGGCTGCCTTTGGAGCTTCATTCCGCTGCTGATCCTGATCCCTCTGTACGCCGTTGTCCGTCAGCCCCTGCAGTATATGCTGGGTCAGTCCGCTGAAAATGCCCAGGCCATCGTGGATGCCATCAAGGCAACCGATATTGGTGCCGGTCTGTTCGCCGGCAACAAGGCGTACCATGAAATGGTCGCCGCTGCCAATCTGTCCGAATTCTGGGATACCGTCAAGGCGGCTGTTCCTGGTCTGGCCGATTCCGTCAAGGACGGCGTGAACTTCGAGTTCCTGGGGGGCATCGACCTGGCCGCCAACCCGGTGTGGAAGGTCTGGACCGATGCCTGGGCTTGGGATTGGCCCCATATCGGTGCATTTTTGCTGCCGGTGGCTTCCTGCGCCAGCCAGTTCGTGTCCATGATCGTCAGCCAGAAGCTGAACAATTCCGTCATCACCAACGAAAAGGGTGTCCAGGACAAGGAAACCGCCAAGAATTCCCAGGCAAACCAGTCCATGAAGATGATGATGTGGACCATGCCGCTGATGTCTTTGATCATCGGCTTCACCTTCCCCGCGGCGATGAGCCTTTACTGGCTGGCCCAGGGTGTCATCTCCACCATCATCGACGTGATCCTCACCAAGCACTACCGCAAGAAGTACGATGCTGAGGACGCCGAGCGGCTGAAGAAGGCCATGGAGCTGGAGGCTGCTGAGGCGGAGAAGGAGCGCATCCGTGCCGAAAAGCGTGCCGCCAATCCCGAGGGCATCACCGAAAATACCAGCAAGAAGAAGCTGCAGCAGAAGCAGAAGCAGGAGCAGCAGGCCGCCAAGGCCGCCGCTGCCAAGGAGTACGCCGCCAAGAAGGGCGAGGTGGTGGAGGAGGCTTCCAAGAAGGAGGCGCTGTCCGGCATCAGCAGCCGCCCCAACTGCAAGGGTCGTGCCTACGATCCCAACCGCTATGCTTCTCAATCTACGGAGGAATAATCAATGGAAAAGACCATCGTTACTACGGGCAAGTCCATCGATCTGGCTATCGAGGCTGCCCTGACTCAGCTGGGTCTGGATCGGGACAGCGTTTCCGTCCAGGTTCTGCAGAAGGAAAAGGCCGGTTTCCTGGGCTTCGGCGCCCAGCCTGCCAAGGTCCAGGTGACCTATGAGGTCCCGGATCCCGCTCCCGCACCTGCCGCTCCCAAGAGCGCCCTGGGCGCTGCTTCCCGGAGCAACAAGCCCAAGATCACCGCGCCTGCCCCCAAGGCAGAGCCCAAGCCCGCTCCCAAGGCTGAGCCTGTGAAGGTTGAAAAGCCCAAGGCGGAGAAGCCTGCCAAGGCGCCCAAGCCCGAGCGCAAGCCCGAAGCTCCCAAGGCTCCCAAGGAGCCCAAGGTCTTTGCGCCTGCCGAGGCTGGCTCCGTGGAGGAGAAGATCGAGCAATTCCTGAAGGGTCTGCTGGAAAACATGGGCTCCCAGGCCGTCCCTCATGCCGCCAAGGGTGAGGGCAATACATACCATGTTGAGCTGGTGGGCGAGGATCTGGGTTACCTGATCGGTCGCCGGGGCGATACCCTGGATGCCATCCAGCATCTGTGCAACTACTCCATCAACCGGGATGTGGAGGGTCACATCCGGATCAATGTGGATGCAGAGGACTACCGTGCCAAGCGGGAGGACAGCCTGCGCAAGTATGCCCGTAAGAAGGCACAGCAGGTGCTGAAGGCTCGCCGCCGCACCACCCTGGAGCCCATGAACGCCTACGAGCGCCATGTGATCCACGCCACCTTGCAGGAGATGGACAACATCACCACCTACTCCACCGGCACCGAGCCCAACCGCCGTGTCGTCATCGAGTACGTCAGATAATTTACGCCGTGCAGACTTCGGTCTGCACGGTTTTTATCAATTTATTCGTAGGGGAGGGTCAAGACCCTCCCCTACGATATGAGTTTGTAAGCTAAAACCTGCACAATGCCAATCTTTTCTGTGGACATTTTTCGCAAACTGTTGTAAAATGGTCTAAAATAGAGCCGTATGACGATTTTTACGGAGGCAGGAGGTTTTTCCTATGTCCCAGTTTGCAAACAAGACCCTTTTGATCACCGGTGGTACCGGTTCTTTCGGCAACGCGGTGCTGCGCCGTTTCCTCACCACCGATATCGGTCAGATCCGGATTTTCTCCCGTGACGAGAAAAAGCAGGACGATATGCGCCACGAATTCCAGGCGATGTACCCGGAATACGCCCACAAGCTGCGGTTTTTCATCGGCAACGTGCGGGATCTGTCCTCGGTGAAGGATGCCATGCACGGGGTGGACTACATCTTCCACGCCGCTGCGCTGAAGCAGGTGCCCTCCTGCGAATTTTTCCCCATGGAGGCGGTGAAAACCAACGTTTTTGGAACGGAAAATGTCCTCACTGCCGCCATCGAGGCCGGTGTGGGCAGCGTCATCTGCCTTTCCACCGACAAGGCCGCCTACCCCGTCAACGCCATGGGCACCTCCAAGGCCATGATGGAAAAAGTCGTGGTTGCCAAGAGCCGCACCGTGTCCCCGGAAAAGACCAAAATCTGCTGCACTCGTTACGGCAATGTCATGTGCAGCCGTGGCAGCGTCATCCCTCTGTGGATCGACCAGATTCGCTCCGGCAAGCCCATCACCATCACCGACCCCAATATGACCCGGTTCATCATGTCTTTGGACGAGGCGGTGGATCTGGTGCTGTTTGCTTTTGAGCAGGGCGTCAGCGGTGATATTTTGGTACAAAAGGCCCCTGCCTGCACCATCGGCGTGCTGGCCCAGGCGGTGACGGAGTTGTTCGCTCCCGGTCACGAGATCCGTACCATCGGCATCCGCCACGGGGAAAAGATGTACGAAACCCTCCTTACCAACGAGGAATGCGCCGATGCCATCGACCTGGGTGATTTCTACCGGGTGCCGGCGGACAATCGGGATTTGAATTACGACAAGTATTTTAAGGAAGGCAACACCCAGCGCACCCAGCTCAGCGAATTCAACAGCAGCAACACGGTGCTTCTGAACGTGGAGCGGGTGAAGGAAAAGCTGCTGAGCCTGGAATATATCCGCAATCGCCTGGAGGAAGTGTGATATGAAGATCCTCATCACCGGCGCTGCCGGTTTCGTGGGCAAGAACCTGGTGGAGTCCTTGAAAAATATCCGGGACGGCAAGGATCGCACCCACCCCGAGCTGCACATCAGCGAAATTTTCTGCTACGATGTGGACACCGACCCGGCGCGGCTGGATACCTACTGCGAAAAGGCGGATTTTGTCTTTAACCTTGCCGGCGTGAACCGCCCCAAGGACAATGCCGAGTTCATGGCAGGCAATTTCGGCTTCGCCTCCCGGCTGCTGGATACATTATATAAATATAGGAATACCTGCCCGGTGATGCTGTCCAGCTCCATCCAGGCGACCCTCATCGGGCGCTACGGGGAGTCGGACTACGGCAAGAGCAAGCTGGCAGGCGAGGAGCTTTTCTTCCGCTATGGCGAGGAAAAGGGAGCGAAGGTGCTGGTGTACCGGTTCCCCAACCTGTTCGGCAAGTGGTGCCGCCCCAACTACAACAGCGCCGTTGCCACCTTCTGCCACAACACCGCAAACGATCTGCCCATCACCGTCACCGACCCGGCGATCGAATTGGAGCTGCTGTACATCGACGATCTGGTGGAGCAGATGATCGCCGCCCTGGAGGGCAAGGAAAACCGCTGCGATTACGATGGATTGACCCCCGTTCCTGCTGAAAACGGTCGCTATTGCTACGTCCCCACCACCCATAAGGTGACCCTGGGGGAGATCGTAAACCTGCTGGAAAGCTTCAAAAATCAGCCAAATACTCTGCAAATGCCCCGGATCCCTGCCGGTTCTTTTGCCAAAAAGCTGTATTCTACTTACCTTTCCTATCTGCCCAAGGAGAAGATCGCCTTTCCTCTGAAGATGAATGTGGACGCCCGGGGCAGCTTTACGGAGCTGCTGAAAACCGCCGATCATGGGCAGTTCAGCGTGAATATTTCTCTGCCCGGTATCACCAAGGGACAGCACTGGCATCACAGCAAGTGGGAGTTTTTTATGGTGGTGGCAGGTCACGGACTGATGCAGCTGCGGCGCATCGGCTCCGATGAGGTGCTGGAATTCGAGGTCACCGGGGACAAGCTCCAGGCGGTGCATATGCTCCCGGGCTACACCCACAACATCATCAATCTCAGCGATACGGAAAACCTCGTGACCCTCATGTGGGCCAACGAGCCCTTCGACCCGGCAAAGCCGGATACCTATTTTGAGGTGGTTTAAATGACATTTCAAAACAACGGAAAATTGAAGCTTTTGATCGTGGTGGGCACCCGTCCGGAGATCATCCGTCTGTCGGCGGTGATTACCAAGTGCCGTGCCCATTTCGACACGATCCTTGCCCACACCGGTCAAAATTACGACTACAATCTCAACGGCATCTTCTTCCGGGATCTGAAGCTGGCAGAGCCGGAGGTGTATCTGGATGCGGTGGGCGACGATCTGGGCGCCACCATGGGCAACATCATCGACCGCTCCTACAAGCTGATGGCACAGCTGAAGCCCGATGCCCTGCTGATCCTGGGCGACACCAATTCCTGCCTCTGCGCCATTTCCGCCAAGCGGCTGCACATCCCCATTTTCCACATGGAGGCGGGCAACCGGTGCAAGGATGAGTGCCTGCCGGAGGAGACCAACCGGCGGATCGTGGACATCATTTCCGATGTAAACATGGCATATTCCGAGCACGCACGGCGCTATTTGGCCGAATGCGGACTGCCCCGGGAGCGCACCTACGTTACCGGCTCGCCCATGGCGGAGGTGCTGGCGGCGAACCTGCAGGAGATCGAGGCCTCCGATGTCCATGCCCGACTGGGTCTGGAGAAGGGTAAATATATTCTGCTGTCCGCCCACCGGGAGGAGAACATCGACACGGAGAAAAATTTCCTCTCTCTGTTCACCGCCATCAACAAAATGGCGGAAAAATACGATATGCCCATTCTGTATTCCTGCCATCCCCGGTCGAAAAAGCGGCTGGAGGCCAGCGGATTCCGGCTTGACCCCCGGGTGATCCAGAATGAGCCTCTGGGCTTCCACGACTATAACTGCCTGCAGATGAATGCCTTAGCGGTGGTGTCCGATTCCGGCACCCTGCCGGAGGAGTCCAGCTTCTTCACCTCCGTGGGACATCCCTTCCCGGCGGTGTGCATCCGCACCTCCACCGAGCGCCCCGAGGCGCTGGATAAGGCATGCTTCCTGCTGGCAGACATCGATGAAAAGAGCCTGCTGCAGGCGGTGGATACCGCCGTTGCGCTGAATCAGCAGGGCGACCACGGCATCCCCGTGCCCGATTATGTGGAAGAAAACGTTTCTACCAAGGTCATCAAGATCATTCAGAGCTATACCGGCATCGTAGACCGTATGGTTTGGCGAAAAATGGGATGATTTATCCGGAAATTTTTGTTGACATACGAGTTCTTTGGTGCTAATATATGATTAGCTATCTAATGGGGGAATTATCGACATTTCTCCTTTGCAGAGGTTTATGGAGGCATTGTTCATGGAGGAAAAAGAGAAGAAAGCGGCTGGCGCGGAGCTGGATATTAAGCGAATTGCGCTGACCTTTGTGCGTAAATGGTGGATCATTGCAATCGTTGGCGCACTGTGTGCCGCAATTGCTTTTGTCTGGACGTTCTATTATGTGACGCCCCAGTATAAGTCTTCCACCAAGTTTTACGTTAATAGCAGCACGGTTTCCCTGGGCGATGTGAGTGTCGGCCTTTCCGTGGGCGACCTGAATGCCGCGCAGGAGCTGGTCAATTCCTATATCGTCATCCTGCAGAGCCGTGAAACATTAAACGAGATCATCGACTACTCAGAAGTGAATATCAGTCCTGCGGCCCTTCGCGGCATGATCACCGCCAATGCGGTCAACGGCACTGAGGTCTTCGAGGTGGTCGTTACCCATCCCAATCCCTATGTGGCCCGTGACCTGGCACATGCGGTGGCAGAGGTCCTGCCCAACCGGATCAGCCAGATCATCGACGGTACCTCTGCCAAGGTGGTGGAGTGGCCCATCGTCGCCACCGGTCCCAGCTCTCCCAGCTACTCCCGCAACACCATCATCGGTCTGCTGGCCGGTGTGCTGGCAACCATGCTGGTGATCTTCCTGTATGTGGTTTTCGATGTGATCATCCGTTCCGACGAGGATATCCAGCGGATCTGCGAGAGTCCCATCCTGGCAGCCGTGCCGGATATGGCCTCCCGCAGCAAGGGTGGTTACTACTACAATACCGATAAGAAGCGAGTGCCTTCGGCGGATAAAGAAAGCAGTATGGTGGGCACCAATATCAGCTTCGCCGCTGTGGAAGCCTATAAGCTGATGCGTACCAAGCTGCAGTTCTCCTTTGTGGATGATCAGAAGTGCCATGTCATTGGCGTATGCAGCGCCATGGCCGGCGAAGGCAAGAGCTTGACCTCTGCCAACCTGGCCTACACCGTGGCGCAGCTGGACAAGCGGGTTTTGCTCATCGACTGCGATATGCGCCGTCCCTCGCTGAGTACCAAGCTGAGTCTGAAGAAAATGCCCGGTCTGTCCAACTACCTGACCCGTCAGGTGGAGCAGAAGGACGTGATCCAGCAGTACGGCGATGCGGATTGCGGTTTCGACGTGATCTGCGCCGGTCGGAATCCCCCCAATCCCATTGAGCTGCTCAGCTCTCAGCGGATGAAGGACATTCTGAACGAGTTCCGGGAGAAGTACGATTACATCATTCTGGACCTGCCCCCCATCGAGGAAGTCAGTGACGCACTGGTCGCTTCCAAGCTGGTGGACGGCACCCTGCTGGTGGTTCGTCAGAACTACTGTAACGTCCATGCGCTGAGCGGTGCTATCAGACAGTTCAAATTTGTGAACTCCCGGATCCTGGGCGTGGTCATGAACTGCTCCAGCGATAAGGGTGCCCGTTACTACAAGCGCCGCTACAGAGGCTACAGAAATCGCTATGAAGGCAGCTATTCCAGAGCGACAAAGCAGGAAGGTAAGTCCTGAGGAAGAATATGACTGATTTCCATAGCCATGTTCTGCCGGGTATCGATGATGGCGCAGCCAATCTGAAGGAATCCTTACAAATGCTCGCTATGATGCAGGCGCAAGGTGTCCGACGGGTGGTGGCGACGCCCCACTTCTATGCCAACCACGATCATCCCAAGGATTTTCTGGAGCGCCGCCGGCATGCGGAAGACGCATTGCGTAAGGCACTTCGGAATCAGCAAGCACCAAAAATATCCGTTGGCGCCGAGGTCCGCTACTTCGATGGCATGAGCGATTGCGAGCTGTTGAATCAGTTGACCATCGGTCAAACAAAGTACATTCTGGTGGAAATGCCCCACACGGTATGGACAGAGCGCCATTACCGGGAGCTGGTGGGCATCTATCAAAAATGTGGGCTCACCCCGGTGATCGCACACATTGACCGGTACATTTCCCCCTTGCAGACCCGGGGTATTCCCGAAGCCTTGGAGCAGCTGCCCGTATTGGTGCAGGCCAACGCCAGCTTCTTTACCCAGGGGTTCACTCGGAGAATGGCCCTTCGTCTTTTGCGAAAAGGCCGGATCCACCTCCTCGGCTCCGATTGTCACAATCTGACGGATCGCAAGCCGAACCTGTCCGAAGCAACGCAGATCATCCGAAAGCATTTGGGTGACGGTGCGCTGAAGCGGATCGCCCAGTACGAAGATCAAGTGCTGGGATAACCTGTAAATCTTTGCGCCGGGGAAACGGCGCGTGGAAAAATTATTTTATGGAGATGACTAAAATGAAAAGAGTATTTGCCTGTATTGCCATGCTGGCCATCCTTGTCTCCCTGTGCGTCCCCGCTTTTGCAGCTGAGGCTGACTTTACTCCCAGTGTGGAGAACAAGCCCGCTCCCGATGTTGTTCCCGGCGAGGGTTATGTTGCGCTGATCCACGATAAGGACGGCAATGTTATTGAAAAGGTCGGTGAGGACTGCCTGGTCATCACTGCTGTTGGCGAGCTGGAGAATTCCAAGGATATCCCCGAGGAAGCCCGCGAGCTGCTGGAGAAGGTCCACGACGAGCTGACTGAAGGCTCCATGGAGCTGCCCTATGATAAGTTCGGCGACGAGCTGGAAGGCAAGAAGATGGTCATTCGTGACCTGTTCGATGTGAGCCTGGTCTGCCAGGAGCATCCCCCCATCCTGGAGCAGGAAGGCAACACCATGGATGTGAAGCTGGACCTGGGCATCAACAAGGGTGTTGATGTTTACGTCATGGCTTACGTTGATGGCAAGTGGGAGCCCATCGTCAAGGCTGTCAACAATGGCGACGGCACCATCACCTGCACCTTCGACAAGATCTGCCCCGTTGCGATCTCTGTTGTGGATGGCGACCTGACTCCTCCCACCGTTACAGGTGACCTGGCTGTGGATGCCAAGTGGTTCATCGTTGGCGGCATCGCTCTGGCTGCTATCGTGGTTCTGACTGTTGTCTTCGTTATCGACAACAAGAAGCACGCCGTTCGGTAATTCAAAACATAAACTTACGCGGATAGGTGTTGGATATGAAAAGAAGGTTAAGTGTATTTAAACTTGTGCTTTTAATATCCATCCTTATCCTGGCGCTGGTTGTAATTTACAGTGGGCTCCGGGTTCTGGAGTCCACTGTTTTACGTCCTACCTATGAGGATGCTCCGACGGAAAGCAAAACCATCGTCCGGGATGGGGTGGACTATTTCCCCCGGCAGGATATTACGGTGGTCATGATTTCCGGTATCGATCAGACCGGTGTTATGGAAAGCAGCGGAACCTACAACAACCCCGGTGCGGCAGATATGGTGTCATTGTTGATCTTTGACCATACCAACAAAAAGATCGATGTGATCGCCATCAACCGTGATACCATGCTGGATGTTCCGGTTTTGGGTCTGCGGGGCAGACCTGCCGGTACGATCTACGGTCAGCTTGCCCTGGCGCATACCTACGGCTCCGGTATGGCGGACAGCAGCATCAATCTGCGAAATGCTGTGTCGGATTTCCTCTACGGACTGGACATCAACTACTATGTGACCATGAACATGGACGCCATCGCCGTCATGAACGATGCGGTGGGGGGCGTGACGGTCAATGTGACGGACGATTTTTCTGAGATCGATCCCTCGATCCCCCAGGGGCAGATCACCTTGAACGGTGACCAGGCGGTGAATTTCGTCCGCAGCCGCAGAGGTGTTGGCGACGGGCTGAATCTGAACCGTATGGAGCGGCATAAGGAATATATGTCCGGCTTCCTGGCCGCCATGAATGAAACCGCCGCGAGCTCCCGTTCGGCTCTGTCCAATGCATTCAAGGACGCATCCCCCTACATGGTCACCGACTGCACCACCAAGACCCTGGCATCGCTGATCGATCGCTTCGGCAGCTACGAGCTGGGCGAGGTCATCTCCATCGAAGGCGAAAATGTGAAGGGCGAGCAGTATATGGAGTACCATGTGGACGAGGAGGCGCTGGACGCGCTGATCATCTCCCGGCTGTACGCACCGAAAAATTGAACAAAACCGCCGACCTCCGGGGCGGCGGTTTCCTTTCTTTTGCAAAAATGAGAACAAAATATGGTTGCAATTGGGGCGTATCTATGGTATTATAGTAAATTAGAAGGGGCATTGTCCCTTGGTATGAATTTCGGATGCCCCGCATCCCCTGGAGGGTAGTGTATGAGCGCAAAAACGACCCGGCGCAAAACAGAATATGAGGTCAATCTGCAAACACTGCTCAGTGCGGTAATCCATCGATTGTGGATTGTTGGTATCGTGTCCGTGCTCTGTGCGATCCTTACCTTCATGGGCACCTATATGTTCATCAGCCCCAAATATTCGTGCTATACGGCATTTTATGTAAACAACTCCACCTCCGTGAATAACGTCAGCGTGGACCTGGGCGATATTTCCGCCTCCAAGAGCCTGGTGGAATCCTATGTGGTCATTTTGCTCACCCGTCAGACCTTGACGGATGTGATCGATTACGCCGATGTAGATGTGAATTATCTGGATCTTCGTGATATGATCAAGGCGATCCCCGTTAATAATACTGAGATCGTCCGTGTCACGGTGACCTGCACCGATGCGGAGATGGCCCATAAGCTGGCGTCCGCCATCGAATATGTTCTGCCCAACCGAATTTCCGAGGTGATCGAAGGCTCCTCCGCCAAGGTGGTGGACAGCGCCGTGGTTTCCTACGGTCAGGTTGGACCGGATTACTCTCTGAATGCCACCGTCGGCTTCATCGTGGGTGCCATGCTGACCATCGGCGTCATCGTACTGCGCACGGCGCTGAATACCAGAGTCACCAGCGAAGAGGATATCAATCAGAATTGCAACTATCCCATTTTGGCGGCGGTGCCCAATATGCATTCTGCCTCCAATGGCGGTTACTATGCCTACGGCCCGAAGAACCGCACCCTCAGCGACCGGTTGGGCAGTCTGCTGCGTCAGCAAAAGCTCTTTGGTCCCGGCATCAGCTTTGCTGCGGCTGAGGCGTATAAGCTGCTGCGCACCAAGGTGATGTTCTCCTTTGCGGATCTGAAGCGCTGCCGTGTGCTGGGCGTGTCCAGTGCGCTGGCAGGTGAGGGCAAGAGCTTGTCCGCAGTGAATCTGGCGTATACCCTGTCCCAGATGAACAAAAAGGTGATCCTGGTGGACTGCGATATGCGCCGTCCGTCTATTGCAGCTAAGCTGGATATCCAGCGGGAGATCGGTCTGTCCAATTATCTGACCCATCAGAGTGACTTGGCACAGATCGTGCAGCCCTGCGGACTCCCGGATGAGGAGAATGCGTTTCATGTCATCCCCGCCGGACCCAATCCCCCCAATCCCATCGAGCTGTTAGGCTCTTTGCGGATGCGGGAGCTGCTGAAGGAGCTTGCCAAGGAATACGAATATGTGCTTTTGGACTTCCCACCGGTGGGCGAGGTCAGCGACGCACTGTGTCTGACGAAGCATGTGGACGGATACTTGATGGTCGTGCGTCAGAATTACTGCGACCGGAATGTGTTCCGCAACGTGGTCAAGCAGTTCAAGTACATGGATGCCAAGGTTTTGGGTGTGGTGTATAACTGCGCCAACGAAGGCCAGGGGCTGTATAAGAAGTACTACTATAAATACCGCAACAGTAAGTACGAGAGCAGCCACAACGCCCAGGTACGAAAGGGCGGAAAATACAGCAAGAAGCCCGAAAATAAGCAGAAAAAGTGAACAAAACGCCGTAATGCATGCATTACGGCGTTTTTTATCCGGGTCGTCAATAAAATGATACCGTATGGACCGATGCGGGCATCGGCCCCTACGAGATCGTGCGTATCGTTATTGCGCTAAACAAGCATTTACGGCGAGAATAGGTTTTGGGGAAATGCAAAATCGGGCTAGACAATTTGTGAAATATCGACTATAATAACAGAATGGAGTTGGTGCGACCATTTGCAGGTTGCATACAATCTTTATACACATTAAATTGTAGCAATTCGGTATTTTTTGCCGTTTTTTGCTAATTTGCGGGCAGATCCGTGGATTGGCATAAAACCTGCTTGAGGAGTTTGAGGGATGTACATTAAAGTATGGAAACGTGTCCTGGATTTTTCCGCGGCACTATTAGGGACGATGCTGCTGTCGCCGGTGCTGCTGGTTTTGACGGCACTTGGCGCCATCATTATGCGGGGAAATCCGTTTTTTGTACAGATCCGTCCCGGTAGGGATGAGAAGCTGTTTTATATGGTAAAATTCCGCTCCATGACCTGCGCCAAGGATGCCGATGGCAATCTCCTGCCGGACGAGCAGCGGCTCACCGCTTACGGTCGGTTTCTGCGCGCCAGCTCTCTGGACGAGCTGCCGGAGCTGTGGAATATCCTGAAGGGTGACATGTCCATCGTGGGTCCCCGCCCTCTGCTGGTTCGGTATCTGCCCCTATACAACGCAGAGCAGAAGCACCGCCACGACGTCCGTCCCGGTTTGACCGGCTGGGCTCAAGCCAACGGCCGTAACGCCATCAGTTGGGAGGAAAAGTTCCGGCTGGATGTGTGGTACGTGCAGAATCTCAGCTTTTGGGTCGATGTAAAGACGATATTTCTTACTGTGAAGAAGGTGTTCTGCCGGGAGGGTATCTCTTCCGAAACGGCGGCCACAATGGAAGAATTTACCGGCACAAAGGAGTGCGACCATGCTTGAATCCATTATTTTGATCGGCGGCGGCGGTCACGCAAAGGTCATTATCGACTGCGTCCGCGCTTCCGGAGGCCATGTGGCAGGTATCCTGGACGACGGCATCGCCGCAGGTAGCTCTGTACATGACGTACCTGTTCTGGGAAAGGTCTGCGATTACCAAAAGTACGCACAGCACCTGTTTTTGATCGCCATCGGTAATAATGAAGTCCGCTGCCGCGTCGCGCAGTCCATGGATGTGTGTTGGGCCACGGTGGTACATCCTTCCGCGGTGGTCTCTACCTATGCCGGTATCGGTGAGGGCACTGTGGTGATGCCGGGCGCTGTGATCAACTCCGGCGCAGTCATCGGCAGTCATTGTATCGTCAATACGGGCGCAATCATCGAGCACGACAACCGGATCGGAGACTTCGCCCACATCAGCGTTGGCGCAAAGCTGGCCGGATCTGTCAGCATCGGCCGGAAAAGTTGGGTCGGCATCGGTGCGGTTGTCAGCAACAATCTGTCTGTTTGCTCCGGCTGTATGATCGGCGCCGGTACTGTGGTGATCCGCAGCATAGCGGAATCCGGAACTTATGTTGGCAACCCCGCCAGGAGAATCAAATGAAAAAAATCTGCCTTATTGCTACGGTGCCCATGACAGTTCGGGCTTTCCTGATCCCGATTGCCC
>JAZNRS010000152.1:0-10366 GCA_045590815.1 Faecousia sp. | reverse complement strand
AAAGCGCAAGCGAGGCCGGGGGGAGCAAAAATAGGATTTTTCCGAACTCCCCCAGTCAAAAATCAAAGATTTTTGCCAGCCCCCTCTTAAAAGCGGGGGCCAAGGGGTGCAGAGCACTAATCACATAAACAATCATTTATCATTCCAATATGGCATCCATTTGGGACTGGATAGAGATGACTTTTCCAGTGATGGGATGGGAAAAACGCAGGCTTTTTGCGCACAAAAGCTGACTTTTTGCCCCGAAAGACATCGCCTGCTCACCGCCGTATTGGGGGTCGCCTATGATGGGCCAGCCCATGTGGGCACAATGCAGGCGCAATTGGTGGGTCCTGCCGGTAATGGGACATAATTCGAGTTTACATAACATGTCGCTACGTTCCAGTACCCGGTACGCTGTCACAGATCTCTTCCCCTCCGGAGATATCTCCCGAAGCAGGCTGGGCAAAGGCTTCCGGGCAATAGGCGCATCGATGGTGCCGGATGCCTGCTCCGGCTGTCCGCACACCAGGGCGTGATATACTTTTTCAATTTGAGTGTCCTGCAAGAGGGTGTGGATATGGGAATTCTTCGCCAGAAGCACCACGCCGTAAGTATCCCGATCCAGACGGGTCACCGGATGGAAAGCGGAATCCTGCCCGGTTTTCCGATAATATCCCAGTACCCGGTTGGCAAGGGTGCCGGAAAACTGGGAACGGGAGGGGTGGATCAGCATCCCGGCGGGCTTATCCACAAGGAGGATGTGTTCGTCTTCGTACAAAATGGTCAGAGGCGCATCCTCAGCCGGGTAGTCCGGCGTAGGCTCGTCCAGCCGCACGGCGATCACATCACCGATCTGCACGGCAAAATCGGTATGCCGGGGGCAGCCGTTGACCGTAATGGCATCGCCCCATTTCAGCTTGTTCATCAGTCCGGCGGACATCCTCATTTCGCCCCGCAGAAAAGACGACAACCGTCCGCTGCGGTCCGCTGTATGCTGCAGTACCATCCCTTCACCCCCGCTTTTTTGCTATTATACCACGCCGGCATTGGATATCCAATAAGAATTTTAAGGTTCATATTTCTTTTCATTCAACCGCTTTACAAATGGAGTAAAATGCGGTATGATGTGAGAAGATAGAGAAGGAGCGTGGCATATGATTATTTGGGAATGGATCTGTGATGTTTTTACGAACCCCTTTGCGTTGACAGCATTGTCTGCCTGGGGCTCGGCGCAGATCATCAAGACGATTCTGTTTTTGATCATCAACAAGAAATTTGATATTACCCGGATGTTCGGCGATGGTGGTATGCCCAGCGGTCACTCTGCGACGGTAACATCGTTGTGCGTGTTCTCTGCGTTGGCACGTGGACCTTCTTCGTTTGAATTTGCGGTGACGTTTGTGCTGGCGATCATCGTCTGCCACGATGCCACCGGTGTCCGTCTGGAAACGGAAAAGCAGGCATTTTTGCTCACGGAGCTTGCGAAGGCGTTCAGTGAGCTCCATGAGGAGAAGATCCCCGAGGTAAAGCTGAAGAAATTCGTGGGACATACCCCTATTCAGGTAGCTGCCGGTGTGCTGTTGGGCGCTGCCGTCGCTGTGATAATGCATTTTTTGGTGTTTTGAGCATGAAAACTGCCGCATTTGCGGCAGTTTTTTGCGTATGTGGCTGTAAATGATTGTTTAGCGTAAAGCTTCTCCCCGGGGAGAAGCAGTCAAAAATCTTTGATTTTTGACTGCTGAGGGGTCAAACAGTGTGTTTTGCAGTCTGAAAACCCCTCATCCGCCTCCTTCGGAGGCACCTTCCCCCCAGGGGGAAGGTTTATTAACAATCATTTATCGCTGAAAACTTTTTTCGCCCTCTTGGCAAGAGGCTTGCGGTATGGTATGATAAGAAAAATGTCGAAGGAGGTGGGGCAGTGAAGATTCGTTATTGGGCTGCGGCGATTACGGTGTGTGTTCTGTTGTGTTTGGCAGGATGCGCAATTGGTAACAAGGCTGTGCAAGCGCCTACGGAGCAGACCACCCAAAGTACCGAGCCGAAAACAACGACCACAGCACCGTCCTCCACGGAAAATACCACTTCGTCCACAGAGGCTTCAACCACCGAGCCGGTGACGGAGCCGACGACGCCTGCAACTACAGAACCGACCACACAGCCTCCCACTACGCAACCTCCCACCACACAGCCAACCACCCAACCGACTACCCAACCGACCACTGCGCCAGTTACAAAGCCCACGGAGCCTTCTTCCGGCTGGATCAGACGCAACGGAAAGCAGTATTATAAGCTGGAAGACGGCAAGCTCGCCACGGGGAAGGTGTCGATTGGCGACAAGGTCCACTATTTCAGCCAAACCGGTGAGTACATACCCCTGGCAAATCCCTGGAACTACATTCCTGCGGATTATGAGGTGGATCTGGTGAAGCTCAGCGAGTCCGTTGCGGTGGAGGACTGCTATGTGGACCGTGCCTGCTACGATGATCTGCTGGCTATGATCAAAGCATGCAATCAGGAATGTCCAACGGTGTATGTGGTGTCCGGTTACCGCACCTATGCGCACCAGAAGCGGTTGTTTGAGCGGAAGGTGCAGATCTATCTGGATGCCGGCTACTCTCAATCCCTGGCGGAGAAGTATGCCGGCATGGTCAATGCCAAACCCGGTACCAGTGAGCATCAGCTTGGTCTGGCGGTGGACATTGTGGATACCCGGCATTGGTCGCTGGATGCTGCCCAGGCGGACCAACCGGCACAAAAATGGCTTATGGCGAACTCCTGGAAGTATGGGTTCATTCTGCGGTATCCCGACGGAAAGACCGATGCCACCGGTATCGTTTACGAGCCCTGGCACTATCGGTATGTGGGCAAGGAAGTTGCCAAAGCAATCCACGAATCCGGACTTACACTGGAGGAATACCTGGAAAATCTCTGAAAAACGTTGAAACACCCCGGAGCCGTTGACCAGACGGCTCCGGGGTGTTCCGGAGAAAAGAGAGGTAGGAAAATGAAAAGAATAGAAAACGCAATGCTTCTTCTTACCTATAGACTATCATAGAAGTATTAAAGAAATAAGTGGAAAGTTATTAAGAAAGTATTAAGTTGCCCAGGGGGGAAGCGCCTCAAAGCTGCGGCTTTGTCCTTTGTAGGGGAAGGTCAGCCGGCAGGAGAAGAGCATGGGGGCGGAGGCGTCGTCCCGGGAGCCGTATTTGTGGTCGCCCACCAGGGGAAAGCCACGGCTGGCAAACTGCACCCGGATCTGATGGGAGCGACCGGTGTGCAGGCGAATATGCACCAGAGCGGGATCGCTGTCTGTCAAACGGCGGAATTCCAATCTGGCTTTTTTTACACCTTTTCGTTCTTTTTTTACCACAAAAACCTTGTTTTTGCTGCTGTCCTTGAACAAAAAGTCCTGCCAGTCGCCGGTTTCCGGGGGCGTTCCATGAACCATGGCAACGTACTCCTTGACCATGGTGCCCTCCTGAATGGCTTTGGAAAGCGCCGCCGCAGAGGGCTTGGTTCGGGCGTAGACCATTACGCCGCCCACATTCTTGTCCAGCCGATGAATGGGGAAGATCTCTCCACCCAACACCGCCGGTACCTCGTGCTCCGAGTCCATGCCCACCGGCTTGATGCAAACCACGATTTGATTGTCAGAATACAGAATTTCCATCCCTGCGCCTCCGATGCTTCAAGTATGTCATTGCGAGGGCCATAGGCCCGTGGCAATCTCCTGAGGCAATGCAGAAATCTTTGGAGATTCCCACGCCAGTGTGCGCACTGGCTCGGAATGACAGTTATTATCTGTAGTATATCATCCCAAAAGGGAAAAGTCCATGCTTGCAACATGGAAAAAATGCGTGTATAATGGGAGCAAGAATGGAGGAATCCCCATGACCACCAAGGATTATCAAAATAAGCGGCCTTTGGCTATTTTTCTGGGATATTTTCGGCGGCATTGGAAGCTGTTTGCGGTGGATATGCTTTGTGCGGTGCTTATCGCCTGCATTGACTTGTCCTTCCCCCTGGTGACCCGCACGGCTTTGTACGACCTGCTTCCCAACTCTCTGTTTCAGACCTTTTTTGTGATTATTGTGGCGGTGCTGGGCTGCTATGTGCTGCGCACCTTCCTCAACTACATCGTATGCTACTATGGTCACACCTTCGGCATCCGGGTGGAAGCGGATATTCGGGCGGATCTGTTTCGACATATGCAGGAAATGGGCTACGATTTTTACGATCGCAACCGCACCGGTCAGCTGATGAGCCGGCTGACTTCCGATCTGTTTGACTTGACGGAGCTTGCCCACCACGGCCCGGAGGATCTGCTCACCTCGGTGATGACCATCGTTGGTGCGCTTGTTGTTATGTCAACCATACAGTGGAAGCTGGCGCTGGTCGTGGCGCTGACCATCCCAATCTTTTTAATCACGGTCATGACCATGCGCCGCAGCATGGCGAAGGCTTCCGCCGCCGTGAAGCAGAAGACCGGTCACATCAACACCGAGATCGAAACCAGCCTTTCCGGCATCCGCACTGCCAAGGCCTTCGCCAACGAGGATGTGGAAAATGCTCGGTTTGGTGCCGCCAATGAGATATACAAGACCTCCAAGCGGGAATTCCACAAGGCTATGGGCAGATTTGCCAGTTCCATGGAGTTCTTTTTGTGCAGTCTGAACGTCATTATCATTGGCGTGGGCGGCTATATGATCATGAAAAAGCAGATGGACTACCGGGATCTGCTGACGTTTACCTTGTATATCGCCTCTTTTGTGGCGCCGATGCGCAAGCTATCCGGCTTTTCCGAGCTGTTTGCCAACGGTTTTGCGGGCTTGAATCGGTTTGTGGACATCATGCGCACCGAGCCCACCATCCAGGATCAGCCCGATGCCCAGCCCCTGGAAGATGTCCGGGGCGAGATCCAGGTGGACAATGTTTCCTTTGCCTACGATGGAGATCTGGACGTGCTGAACCGGGTAGAACTGACTGTGAAGCCCGGAGAAACGGTGGCCATCGTGGGCCCCTCCGGTGGCGGCAAAACAACGTTATGTCAACTGATTCCCCGGTTCTACGATGTGTCCTCCGGCGCCATCCGCATCGATGGCAAGGACATCCGGGACGTAACCCAGCGGAGTATCCACGAAAACATCGGCATCGTCCAGCAGGATGTGTTCCTCTTTGCGGACACGGTGCTGGAAAATATCCGCTACGGCAAGCCCGGTGCCTCCATGGAGGAGGTCATCGCAGCGGCGAAAAAAGCGGAAATTTATGACGATATCATGGCTATGCCCCAGGGCTTTGAAACCTATGTGGGCGAGCGGGGAGCGCTGCTCTCCGGCGGTCAGAAGCAGCGCATCGCCATCGCCCGGATCTTCCTGAAGAATCCGCCGATCTTGATTTTGGACGAGGCAACTTCCGCGTTAGATTCTGTCACGGAAGCCAAGATCCAGCGAGCCTTCGATGCCCTGGCGGAGGGACGCACCACCTTGATCATCGCCCACCGGCTGTCCACCATCCGGGCGGCGGAGCGGATCATTTCCATCGCCGACGGTGTCATCACCGAAAGCGGTACCCATGAGGAATTGCTGAAAACCGACGGCATTTACGCACAGCTTTATCGCACACAAAATGCGCAAAATTGGATGAATTAAGGAGATTGCTATGAAAAGAACCGACTATATTTCCTGGGATGAGTATTTTATGGGCATCGCCATGCTGGCTGCCAAGCGGAGCAAGGATCCCAGCACCCAGGTGGGTGCCTGCATCGTGTCCCAGGACAATATCATCATTTCCACCGGCTATAACGGCATGCCCAAGGGCTGTTCCGACGATGAGTTCCCCTGGGATCGGGAGGGTGTGGAAACCAAGTATCCCTACGTCGTCCATGCGGAGCTGAATGCGGTGCTGAACGCCAATGGTCGTGACCTGCGGGGCAGCCGGGTGTATGTGGCGCTGTTCCCCTGCAACGAGTGCGCCAAGGCCATCATTCAGAGCGGCGTGAAGGAAGTGATCTATCTGTCCGATAAGTACGCCGATACACTGGGCACCATGGCCTCCAAGCGGATGCTGGACGCCGCCGGAGTGAAATATTCCCGGCTGGAGAGCGATATCAGCGAGATCACCCTGGATTTCATTCCTGCGGAGAAGAAGTAAGGACCACAAAATATGCTGTCATTGCGAGGTCCATAGGCCCGTGGCAATCCCCTATGGCGATTCAGAAACCTTAGGAGATTGCCACGCCAGTGTGCGCACTGGCTCGCAATGACATGCTTTTTATAGCAGATTCCACCAGCTGAGATCGTGGGATTCCCCCAGGGACTCCACCCGGTACGCAAGCTCGGCACACACAGCCGCGCAGGCGTCCGCATCCCGGATCTTCTGATAAGCCGCCAATTGGCGAAACAAGCTGTCGATCTCGTCCATATCCGTGTGCTCCGCCAAAGATGCCACCAAGTGCCGGTGATTCTCCCAATTCTCTTTGGCGGTGCGAATGTGCGAATCGGCTTCGTCCAGTTGAGATGCGGCTGCGAAGCCGGATGCCTTTTCTAAATCGTGGCAGATGTCCCGATGGACGTGCACCATAAACATGGTGGCGGCGATGCCTGCCGCCAAGATCACCGCCAAAACGCCGATACCAAATCGAAAACGGATCAATGGGGTCCCTCCTTTGGCAGCCAGTAGATCTGATCGCCCTGGGCGACGGTGAGCAGAAAGGTGGAATCCACCGTGGCGTTGTGGCTGTGCAAAACCCGTTCGACCCAGGCTTTGTCCTTTCCGGCGATGGGAAGATTGGCGGAAAGGAGCTTGCCGTCATCGATGATGGTCACCGGCAGGGGCTGCTTTTTTACCGTGATGCCGGCATCCTTGGCAGAAGCAGGGAGCTCGGCAGGGTAGGGGAACACGGAAATATTCCCGTTGGTTTCCAAGATGGCAAACTGCACGGTTCGCAGATCCAGGATGTTTTTCAGCCGAAGCTGACCGGTGAGTTCATCGGTGGTGATCCGGGTGCGGCGAAGATTTTCCTGGATGATATGACCGTTATCCACCAAAATCACCGGTTTTCCGCACAAAATCTTGCGAAAACCAATGGAACGCATGGACAGCGCCGACAGGATCAATTCCACCGCCAGCACCGTCAGGATCGGCACCAGACCGAAAAATAGCGGCGTTCCGGAATCCTCCATGGGGATGCTGGCCAGGTTTGCCACCAGCATGGTCACCACAAATTCTGTGGGCTCCATCTGTCCCACCTGGCGTTTTCCCATGAGCCGGACGCTGCCGATGAGCGTCAGGTATAAAATGATCGTGCGAATGTAAACCAGGAGCAAGCTGCCTCACCTCGTGTCCAGTTTGCCCGAAGACTGACAAAATATGCAAACAGCGCTGCCACCCGGCAGCGCTGTTTAGTGTGATAAATGATTGTTTATAAGGCTTCCCCCCAGGGGGAAGCCTTTGCGCCCTGCGGGTGCTGTCGTCCCATCGGGGCGACAATCATTTAGCGGTCCCTTTTGAAAGCTGCACGATGGCTTCTGCCAGGACGGAAACGGCGTTTTTGGCTTCCTCCAGGGTATTGCCTGCGGCACCGATCTCCACGATCATGGCACCGGCGAGCAGGTCTTGGTTAAATCGCTGACGGCGCAGATCGATGGAACGTGTGATCCCCGGGTGTGTCTTCTCCATCAGCACATTCAGCTTTAGCGCAATACTCAAATTGGTTTGCCAATGTTGGTTTACATAATAACTATCCGTGCCGATGACAAACATGATCTGGGCGGCATTTCCGCCATTTACCGAGGCGGTGGGCGCCCATTGACTGCCGTCCGCCTGCTCCACCGCATCCCGATGCAGATCAATCACCAGCTTGATGGAGGGATTCTCCTCCAGGAGCTGCTGCACGCCCTTTCGGGCATTGGTGTAGGCTCCGGTATAGTCCGGATGGTCGTAGCAGGTGCGGTCGTGGATGACCCCAATACCGGCGGCGGTCAAGAGCCTGGTCAGCTCGTCCCCAACGGCGATCATATTCCGCTGATCGTTGAGGGTGCGGTATTCGCCGCCCTCTTCTTCATAAGGGGTGTCGGCGGTGGGGGTGAATGCCTCGCTGCCGTGGGTGTGGTAGATCAGCACCGTGGGCCCGGAGGCGGTTAGATCCCATTCCAGCTTTTGCGTAAGCAGATCTTCGATGTTGGGCTGACGATCACAATCGTAGTGGAGCTTCGCATACTGCGTATCCGCAACGGCAAACGCCGGTGGAGAATCCGGTATGGTAAAGGGCGGATCGCTTTGGTCTGTAGAGGTGGATTGGGTGGGCTTTCTGCCGGTTTCGCCGGATATGATCAGATCCGACAGCTCCGGCTGTGAAAATACCGCCAGGGTATCCGCAAAAATACTGCTGCCGATGAGCCGAAGCAGCATCGCCAGAAGAATGGACAATGCCCCTGCCCGAAGAGTCTGCTTATTCCAATTCATCAATCGCTCCTATGTATCAGAGGGCGGTTTGGGCCGCCACTTGGGTCGGTCACGGAGAGTCAGCCGCAGCTTTTGGAAAAATTCCGACAAAAGCGCAGCGCATTCTTCTTCACGCACCCCGGTGATCACCTGGGGGTGGTGGTTATAGTCCATGGCAAAAAGGTCGCAAACGGAGCCACAGGAACCGGCTTTCCGGTCCGCCGCACCGTAGATGACGGTAGGGATCCGGGCGTTGATGATGGCGCCGGCGCACATGGGGCAGGGCTCCAAGGTCACATACAAGGTGCAATCCCACAGCCGCCAGCCGCCTAAATTGGCGCAGGCGTCGGCGATGGCCTCGATCTCCGCATGACCCAGGGCGGTCTTTGCGGTTTCCCGGCGGTTTCGTCCGCGACCGACGATCTTGTCCCCCCGGACGATAACACAGCCAACGGGGACTTCACCTTCCGCTGCGGCTTCCGCAGCCAAAATCAATGCTTGATCCATGAAATAATTATGATCCATAGCCATCACCTCAGTATACATAATACTTTTATTCCGGATCTTTGTCAAGTCACTCCAGCAGCATCGCTGCCAGCAAGACCACCAGCTCCTGCCGGGAGAAGGTGGGTGCGTCCCTGGTCTGCAGGAGCCGCTGGGTACCCTCCAGGCGGTCCCGGAGAAGGCGCATCAGACGTTCTGCGTCGATGGTTCCAGGATCCCCCGTGAGGAGAAAATCTGTGGTGACACCGAATTCTTTTGCCATGGATACCAACAGGGAACCGCAAGGCTCCCGGCGACCTTGCTCGTACATGCCAACAGCGCTGGGGCTGATGCCAAGACGGTCAGCCAGCTCCGCCTGGCTAAGCTGCCGTTCCTTGCGCAGTGCGGCGATTCTTGCTCCCAGGATACTACCACCTCCCAAATATGCTCGGCTGCATGGAAATATTATAGCACAAATGGGCGCAAAAATAGGAGAATTATGGGTTCTACACAGTTCGATGGACTCCACACATGATGTGTAGTATACTATAAATGGAAATAGTTGGTAAAAACAACGAACAGAAAATTTCAAAAAGTTCGGATAAGCCGCAAAAACACCGGAAAGGATGAAATATTTTGCCACCTATAATCGAACAAACGTTATTTATCGACGATCAGGCGCAAAAACCGTCGGGATTTTGTGAGTGGTGCGGCGGTGAGTTGTATGCCCCCAGCAATGTGTGCAGTCGATGTGAACGAAAAGCATTTTTACCGCTGCGGGAGCTAAGCCGTTGCTACCGGGCGGCGGCACAGCCGCTGCGTTTGCGGCTTAAGGAGCTGCGGCAGGCTTTGGCAATTGCGGAGGATCCGGAGGAAATATGGCATATCAAACGGCGGATCGCAGAGCTGACACCTATGCTCACCCAGATGAATGAGTTGGCGGAGCTGACGGAGCGTTACTATGAACGGGGGTACTGGCGGGATGAAAAATATACGTTATGACGGATATAAGGGCATCCGCCTGCCGAAGCAGGTGCAGCTGCAGCGGGTGCAGCGAGTGATAGAGGAGGAACTGACGGAGCTTCAGCGCCAGACCTTGACCGATTACTACTTCCGGGAAATGACCATACCCCAAATCGCTACAGAGCGGGGCGTGAATAAAAGCACCGTCAGCCGTACCCTCCGCCGCGCGGAAGAAAAACTGCGACGGTATCTGCGATATTGATGGGGCAAATGATTGTTTATCTTCGTAGGGCGAGGGCATGCCCTCGCCGTCGCCGAAGGCGAACGCGTCCCTTGTGCAAAGGGAGGTGGCCGGGCGTAAGCGAGGTCGGAGGGATTGTAACACGGCATCAATTCAAAAACGGAAAATCATAGGGTAACAACAAACAATCCCTCAGTCAAAAATCGGTTCCGAAGAGCCGATTTTCGACAGCTCCCTTTGCACAAGGGAGCCTTT
>JAZNRS010000151.1:0-16781 GCA_045590815.1 Faecousia sp. | reverse complement strand
GTATACAACTAAAGCACACCGCCGCGCTGTTGCGGTGCTCCGTTTGTTATGTGTTGTCAGCCGTGGGCCAATACCACGGATTCGCCGATCTCATCCAGGGTGATAAATGCGGAGATCTCTTGATTTGCGGAGCGGTAGATCAGCCGAAGGGTGGTGTCAGAGCTGTCAAGGTTGGCGATGAGCTTCACGGCACTGCCCACGTTCAAAACGTCTGCGGCAAATACCGTGCTGGACGCCACATACTGGGAGCCGTCTGCGTACCAGGCGCCCAACTCGATGCGAACATCCGTCACCGTTGCGTCGGAGTACAGCACCACCGGCATGCCGGTCTGATTCACCATAACATCTGCGATGAAGCTGAAACGATCCTCGTCGCTGGTGGCGTACAGCTCGCCGTACATGCTGCCGTTGGCGTTATCGTAGCTTTGGGGCATGTACTTTGCCAGCAGGATGCCTTCCAGCTTTTCATAGGGGATCTCGGCGATGATGGTGCCGGAGGAGTAGGGAGCGATCTCGTAGGGAGAGAAGTGGAAGCACAGGCCGTTCCGGGAGAAGTACCACTGGGAGATGCCGGAGAAGCTGTCGGTGAACTGCTCCTGGATGACCAGATCATAATCGTAAAACAGCTCGGTTTTCATAGGCTCCAGCGCTTCCAGAAGCAGGGGCGTCATGGTCTCGCCGGTGCAGGTGTTTTCCACCACGTCCACGATGGACAGCACGATGCCGGTGCGCATATCATATGTAACCGACTCCGTGGCAAGATTGGGATGGGGACCGCCGGAATAGATGGAGCGGTTACCGAATAGACTCAACACGGCCTGATCCACCCGGGTGGGGGTGTAGCTGATGTCCATGAAATAGGGTGTCCAGTAGGCGGAATTGGCAAAATCGTTTTGTGCCAGAGCCTTGATATCCGAGGCGGTGGTCAAAGCGCCGGTCATACGGTCCTGCAGGTTGCAGGTGATGGTATCGGACACGTTGGTATCGCCCAGGTTCAGCTGGATCTCCGGGTAGGAGAGGGTAAACAGCTCAGTGCCGTCCTCAGCATAGATGGAATCCCGGATCTTGGGCAAGGCAACTGCATGGGTGAGCAGCTCCTGGGCAGGATCCTGCACCTCCGGGGGTGTGGTGGGCGCAGTAGGCTCTACAGTGGGCTCCACCGGTTGGGTGGGCACGGTGGTCGCTTCGGTGGGCGTGGACGGCTCTGCATTCTTGCAGGCAGCCATGCTCAGAATCATGCAAACACATAGCAATAGCAGCAAAAGCTTCTTCATAATGGATACCTCCAATCATCCTTTTATACATTATATCATATATTTAAGCAAACTTCAAGCCATATCTGCCTATGGAAAACTTGACATCCGCCGGGAGAAATGGTAAAATATCAACAACTTCATATCGCGTTGAACGGAAAGAGTAGCGAAGCTCAATCTGCAGAGAGTCGGGGTCGTTGGCTGTGAGCCCCGATGGAGGCGGCTCGTGAAGGTGCGTCCGGGAGCGAATTATATTTCAAGCGATAAATGAGAGTGGAACCGCGAGTCCTTGACCCGCCTCTTGTACCCATGGGTATAAGAGGCGTTTTTTGTTCAAAAAATAACATTTGGAGGAATCTTTATGTATCTTTATAACTCTGTATCCCACAAAAAGGAACTTTTTACCCCCAATAATCCGGAGCTGGTGAAGATGTACACCTGCGGTCCTACGGTGTATCACTACGCCCATATCGGCAACCTGCGCACCTACATCATGGAGGACGTGCTGGAGAAGGCACTGCGCTACCAGGGCTATAACGTCAAGCGTGTCATGAACATCACCGACGTGGGTCACCTGGCTTCCGATGCGGACACCGGCGAGGATAAGATGCTCAAGGGCGCCAAGCGGGAAAATAAGACCGTTATGGACATCGCCAAATTCTACACCGATGCCTTCTTTGCTGACTGCGATAAGCTGAATATCAAGCGCCCGGATGTGGTGGAGCCTGCCACCAACTGCATCGACGAATATATCCACATGGTGCAGACCCTGCTGGACAAGGGCAGTGCCTATCTGGCCGGGGGCAACGTGTACTTCGATACTTCCACTTTGGATAAGTATTATGTGTTCAACGACCACGACGAGGAGGATCTGGCCATCGGCGTCCGAGAGGGAGTGGAGGAGGACACCAACAAGAAGAATAAGAACGATTTTGTTTTGTGGTTCACCAAGTCCAAGTTCGAGGACCAGGCGCTGAAGTGGGATTCTCCCTGGGGCGTGGGTTATCCCGGCTGGCATATCGAGTGCTCCTGCATTTCCATGAAGCACCTGGGCGAGGATCTGGATATCCACGCCGGCGGCATCGACAATGCCTTCCCGCACCACACCAATGAGATCGCCCAGTCGGAAAGCTACCTGGGTCATAAGTGGTGCAATTACTGGTTCCACGTCCACCATCTGAATACCAACGATGGCAAAATGTCCAAGTCCAAGGGCGAATTTCTGACCGTGTCCTTGCTGGAAAGTAAGGGCTACGATCCCATGGCATACCGGCTGTTCTGCCTCCAGAGCCACTACCGCCGGAACCTGGTGTTCAGCTGGGAGAACCTGGACAACGCCGCTGTTGCCTACGAAAAGCTCATCGCCAAGATCGCTACCTTGAACCCCGCCGGTGAGGTGGATGCCGAGGCGGCTGCTGCTTTGAAGGAGCGGTTCAACAACGCCCTCAATGGCGATCTGAACACCTCCATGGCTGTCACCGCCGCCTACGATGTACTGAAGGCCAAGTGCAACGATGCAACCAAACTGCATGTTTTGGACGATTTTGACACGGTTTTGAGCCTAAATTTGCTCAAAAATGCAGAAAAAGTCCGTGTGGAAAACGCTCGGAAAGAGGCGGAAAATGCCGATCCGGAGATCGATGCATTGGTTGCCGCCCGTACCGAGGCAAAAAAGGCGAAGAATTGGGCAGAAGCCGACAGAATTCGTGACGAGTTGAAGGCCCGCGGCATCGAAATTATCGATACGCCCCAGGGTGCAAAATGGAGAAAAGTATGAAATTACTGATTTTAGACGGTAATTCTGTCATAAATCGTGCCTATTTTGGCGTAAAACCCCTGATGACCCGGGATGGCCTGTATACCCACGCCATCTACGGCTTCCTCAACATCCTGGAACGCATGGAAAAAGAGGAGCTGCCTGATGCGGTTTGCGTTTCCTTTGATTTGCATGGGCCTACCTTCCGGCATTTGAAGTACGATGGCTACAAGGCGACCCGGCATGGGATGCCCGAGGAGCTGGCGCAGCAGATGCCGGTGATGAAGGACGTTCTGCGTGCGATGAACATTCCCATTTATGAGTGCCAGGGCTGGGAAGCGGACGATGTGATCGGTACGGTGGGTCGCATCTGCTCCAACAATGGCTGGGAGTGTGTCGTCGTCACCGGCGACCGGGACAGCCTGCAGCTCATCGATGAAAATGTCCATGTGAAGCTGGTCATCTCCCGTCCCGGTCAGACCACCGCTACCCTCTACACGGAAGAAAAATTTCGGGAGGAGTACGGCTTCGAGCCTAAGAAGATGGTGGATCTGAAGGCGCTGATGGGCGATTCCTCCGATAATATCCCCGGCGTTACGGGGGTTGGCCCTAAGACCGCCACTGATCTGCTGATGAAATTCGGCTCTTTGGATGGGGTTTACGAGAATCTTGACGATCCCTCCATCCGCCCGAAGCTTCGTGAAAAGTTGGAAAATGGCAGGGAAAACGCCTATCTTTCCTATGAATTGGCGACGATTTGTCCGGAAGCACCCATTGATTTTGAGCCCAAGGATGCCATCATCCAGCCTTATAATAAGCTGGCGCTGTATGAGCTGTTCCAGCGGCTGGAGTTTGTGCGGCTCATCGATAAATACGGTCTCCGGGGCGTTGCTGCGGAGGTGCCGAAGGCTGCGAAAAAATGCGAAAGCCTGCCCCGGTGCGATCACTTGCCCCAGGACAACACCCCCTGTGCGGTATATATTGCCCCGGACGGTTCTGTGGGCGTGGCGTGGGAAAAGGGCGTTTGCGCCATTACCCCCCTGGAGGCCCAAATGGCAGGAGATTTTCTTGCAAACCGGGAAAACTGCATCTGCCACGATATGAAATCCACCATGCACCGGCTGGCGGAAATGGGGCTGCGCTTTGGCAGCTTCGGCTTCGATACGGCGCTGGCGGCGTACGATTTGAACCCTTCCCAGTCCGATTACCCCGTTTCCAAGCTGGCTACCAATTTCCTGGGCACCGCTGTGGAGGATGGGGATGCTGCCGCTTGTGCGGAGGCAGTTTGGCAGCTTCGTCCGGTGCTGACCCAGGAGCTGTCCGACAACGGCATGACCGAGCTGTACCAAAATATCGAGCTGCCCCTTTGCGACGTTTTGTACCGCATGGAGCGGGAGGGCGTTGCCATTGATGCAGAACAGCTGCAGCAATTCGGCGAAATGCTGGCGCAGCGCATTTCGGAATGCGAAAGTTTGATTTTCTCCTATTCTGAGGGCGTTTTCAATATCAATTCCACCAAACAGTTGGGAGAATTGCTCTTTGATAAGCTGGGTCTGCCTCCCGTGAAGAAGACCAAAACCGGTTATTCCACCAACGCCGAGGTGCTGGAAAAGCTGAAGGGCAAGCACCCTATTATCCCGGCGATCATGGATTATCGGATGCTCACCAAGCTGAATTCCACCTACGCTGACGGCTTGATGAAGGTGATCTGCGACGATGGGCGCATCCGCACCACCTTCCAAAATCTCGTCACCGCCACCGGGCGGCTGTCTTCCACGGAGCCCAATTTGCAGAATATCCCGGTGCGCACCGATCTGGGTGCGGAGATCCGGAAGATGTTCGTGCCTAAGGATGGTCATGTGCTGGTGGATGCGGACTACAGCCAGCTCGAGCTGCGTGTGCTGGCCCACATCGCCGGGGATGAAACCATGGGCGAAGCCTTCCGCACCGGCATGGATATCCACACCGTCACGGCGGCGCAGGTATTTGCCGTGGAGCGGGAAAATGTGACACCGCTGATGCGCCGTCACGCCAAAGCGGTGAATTTCGGCATCGTTTACGGCATTTCTGAGTTCTCCCTGGCGGAGGATATCGGCGTGTCCCGTTGGGAGGCCAAGGACTATATCGACAGCTACCTTGCCAATTATCCCGGCGTCCGGGACTATATGAAAAATGTGGTCATCGACGCCCGGGAGAAGGGCTACACCCAGACACTGTACGGGCGGAAGCGGTATATTCCGGAGCTGACCAGCAGTAATTTCAACATTCGTAGCGGTGCGGAGCGGATAGCTTTGAACACCCCCATTCAAGGCACCGCCGCGGATCTCATTAAGCTTGCTATGATCCGTGTGGACGGGGCGCTGCGCCGGGAATATCCCGAGGCAAAGCTGATCCTGCAGGTCCACGATGAGCTGATCGTGGAGTGCCCCGAAGCAATTGCAACCCAGGTTGCCGCTTTGGTCAGCCGGGAAATGGAGCAGGTGGCTGCCTTGTCTGTGCCGCTGACGGCAGAGGCAAAGTGGGGAAAGAGCTGGTTTGACGCAAAATGATGATCGTTCCAATGGAATCCACTCATGTGAGCCAGGTTGCGGCGCTGGAGAAGCTGTGCTTTTCCGACCCCTGGAGCGAAAACAGCGTGGCATCGGAGCTGGAAAATCCGCTGTCGCTGTGGCTGGTGGCTTTGGAGAGGGATTCGGTTGCAGGCTATATCGGCTCCCAGTCTGTGATGGGGGAGTCGGATATGATGAATGTGGCTGTCCATCCGGAGTATCGGCGACGTGGTATTGGCGAGGCGCTGGTGCTGGCGCTGTGCGAGGCGCTAAAGGCGCGGGGGAATGCCTCCCTTGCCCTGGAGGTGCGTGCTTCCAATGAGCCTGCCAAGGCGCTGTATGAAAAGCTGGGCTTCTCCCTTGCCGGCAGACGTCCCAACTATTACCGAAACCCCAGAGAGGATGCGTTGATTTTAAAGAAAGCTTTGTAGGTGACCTATGAAAGACAGAGAGATCAACTGGAAAAAGCTCCTTTTGGCTGTGATCGGCGGCATTTTGAGCCTGACCGTGCTGGGCACGGCGGTGGTGCTGATCATCAACAGCGTGGTATGCACCTCCGCCAAGGACTATATCCTTTCGGCGGAGGATGCGGCGCAGCTTCGGGATTTTGACTGTATTCTGGTACTGGGTGCTGGCGTTCATGATGACGGAAGCCCCAGCGCTATGCTCCATGACCGACTTTTGCGTTCTGTGGAGATGTACGAGGCCGGGGTCAGTGACCGCCTTTTGATGACTGGTGACCATGGCCGGCAGGGCTACGACGAGGTGGACACCATGAAGCACTTTGCGGTGGATGCCGGCGTGCCCAGCGAATGTGTATTTATGGATCACGCCGGTTTTTCTACCTACGAAAGCATGTACCGTGCCAAGGAAATTTTCCGGGCGGAAAAGGTGCTGATCGTGACCCAGGGGTACCATCTGTACCGGGCGGTGTACATAGCCCGTCAGCTGGGGCTGGAGGCATACGGCGTGGATGCGGACTACCGGAGCTACTCCGGGCAGACTGCCAGAGATGTCCGGGAGGTGCTCGCCCGGGTGAAGGATCTCGGCACCAGTATTTTTAAACCGGAGCCTACATATTTGGGTGAAGCCATTCCAATTTGGGGAAATGGAGAACTTACCCATGACGAAAATTCGGATTTTTCCTGAAAAGGATGTGCGTTTATGAATATTTTGGCTGTGGAGTCCTCCTGCGATGAAACTGCCGTTGCCATTGTGCGGGACGGGCGTGAGGTTCTGACCGACTGCATCGCTTCCCAGGTGGAGCTGCACCGTATTTACGGCGGTGTGGTGCCGGAGATCGCTTCCCGGATGCATATCGAGGCGATCTACGGTCTTGCGGAGCAAGCGCTGAAGGAGGCGAACCTGACCCGTCAGGACATCGATGCGGTGTCGGTGACCTATGCGCCGGGACTGATCGGTGCGGTGCTGGTGGGCGTGAATTTTGCCAAGGCGGCTGCGATGGCGCTGAATAAGCCCTTGATCCCCGTGCACCATATTCGTGGACATATCGCCGCCAATTATCTGGCGTACCCGGAGCTGGAGCCGCCGTTTTTGTGCCTGGTGGTGTCCGGCGGTCATACCATGATCATCGATGTGCAGGATTATACCAAGATGGAGATTGTTGGTACGACCCTGGACGATGCGGCAGGGGAGTGCTTTGATAAGGTTGGGCGTGTGCTGGGGATGCCTTACCCCGGCGGTGCGGCGCTGGACAAGGCGGCGCAGCAGGGCGATGATACCAAGTATCCGCTGCCCCGTTCCAAGCCCGGTGCAAACCCCTTTGATATGAGCTTCTCGGGTCTAAAGACCGCTTCGCTGAATCTGATCCACCATGCTGAGCAGGTGGGGGAGAAGCTGGACATCAACAGTCTGTGCGCTTCCTTTACCGCGGCGGTATCCGATACGTTGGTGCCCCGGATCGTGATGGCGCTGGAAAAGACCGGGCACAAAAAGCTGGCGATTGCCGGCGGTGTGGCGGCAAATTCCCGGATCCGGGCGGATCTGATGGCTGCTGCAAAGGGAAAAGGTGTGGAGGTTTACCTGCCGCCGCTGAAGCTTTGCGGTGACAACGGTGCCATGATCGGCGCCCAGGCGTACTATGAATACAAAGCCGGAAATGTGGCGGACATGAGCCTGAATGCTTATGCCACGAAGTCCATTTTAGGCGAAGCGTTGTAAATTAACGGGCTGTTGCGTTTTAGCAGCAGCCCGTTTGCGTTGATGTGGGCAATGATTGTTTAGCGCATTAGACAACCATCCCGTTGTAGGGGGGGGTCATGACCCCGCCGTCGCCGAAGGCGCAGTGCGCAGCTGTCGCCCCATCGGGCCGACACGGCGAGGGCATGCCCTCGCCCTACGATGGCGTTGCACATATAAACGACCATTTACACAAACGAAACTTTTTTGACGAAAATGCGGAATGAATGGAAATGATGAATAAACATTTTATGTTAAACGGAAAATCCGTCAAAAACATTGACAAAAAGTTATGAAAATACTATAATCCTATGGAGCAGACAAATTTCGACAAGGTGTTTTACCCTCTGCGACCTGTGGAAAAGTCTGTGGAAAGTGTGAATAACTGTATGCATATTATGGGAAATCCACAGTTATGGAAACCGAATTCTGTCAACCGGTGCAAAATTTGTCGAACTTTTTGGGTGAAAACATGATTGAAGTCGCAACAAATATGAACCAGCTGGAGCTTTCTCAGCTTGCGGCGGTGTATCGTGAAAGCTGCACGGCTGAGGGATTGTGGGATATGTTTGACTATCTGCGTCAGTGCTTTTTTCCGGGAGGCGGTGCGGTGTACTGCCTGCGTAAAGATGGCGTTTATGTCTGCGTGCTTCGCTTGGAGCCTTACCGGGACGGTCTTCTTCTGACGGCGTTGGAAACAGCACCGGAGCATCGCCGCAGAGGTTATGCCAAGCAGCTCCTGCGCGGTGTCCTGGAACGGATCCACGGAAAGGTCTACTCCCACATCGACGATGGCAATCGGGCATCCATTGCGGTTCATCAAGCCTGCGGATTCGTGAAAATGTTGGATCATGCGGTTTATTTGGATGGTTCTGTCAGTACAAGAGCGGGTACGTATTTGAAATTCATGCAATATTAATAATGGCAAAAATAGTCGCAATATGGTATAATGCGCACTTGAAGGAAGGCGAATGAAATGGAATTTTGGCAAGACCTTTTGCGTATTCTGGATTCTGAAATGCGAACTCCTACTATTTTTGGCTGGTTTCATGTCCTTTGGCTGGGGTTGACCGTCCTTGCAACCTGGGGACTGTGCCGGTGGCACAAGAAACACGGTACGCCCGGGCGTGTGCCGAAGGTGGTTTTCTTTGTTTCCTTGTTTGTGATCGTTTTGGAGATCTACAAGCAGATCAACTACAGCTTTTCCTATACCGGCGGCATTGACTTTGACTATACCTGGTATGCGTTTCCGTTCCAGTTTTGCTCCACGCCGATGTATGTGGGCTTGCTGGTGGGATTGATCCCGAAGGGAAAGGTGCATGATGCGCTTTGCGCTTACCTGGCCACCTTCTCCGTTTTTGCGGGGACCTGCGTGATGCTCTATCCCGGGGACGTGTTCATCGATACCATCGGCATCAATATCCAGACCATGATCTGCCACGGCTCGATGGTGACGCTGGGTATTTATCTGCTGGTCAGCGGATATGTCAAGCTGGAGCATAAGACGATTTTGAAGGCGATGTGCGTATTTGCTGCGGCGGTGACGCTGGCTACCGTCATGAATGAGATCGCTCATTTCACCGGCTTGAAGGAAACCTTCAATATGTTCTTCGTCAGCCGGTATTTTGAATCCACCTTGCCGGTTTACGGCGCGGTGCACAATGCGGTGCCATTCCCGTTGAATCTGGTGATCTACATTTTGGGCTTCACGCTGGCATCCTACATCGTTTTGTTGGCAGCAATGGGGATCCACAAGGTTTTTGTGACAAACTACAGCAAAACCCACAGCGGTCAAGCGATCGCGTAAAAGAAGCAGGCACTATGGCGCTCCGCCAAAAGTGCCTGCTTTTTGCCGTGGAATGGAGGTTTCTGAAAAAACTGCCCAAAGAGGGCGTTATGTGGAAAAATTTTTCTTGAAAAAGTGACATAATGTGTGCTATGATAACAGGGTGGATTTATTCTCCGCCTATACATCGTTTTGAATAGTCCAGTATCTATTTTGAATCGATCCCGAAAGGAGTAATCATTTATGATCATCGGTTGTCCCAAAGAAATCAAGGCACAGGAGGGTCGCGTGGGCTTGACTCCCGCAGGCGTTGACGCTCTGGTGCGTGCCGGACACACAGTATATATTGAGAAAGATGCGGGTATCTGCTCCGGTTTTACCGATGCGGAATATGTCGCCGTGGGCGCACAGATCCTGCCCAGCGCTGAGGAAGTCTTCGCCGCTGCTGATATGATCATCAAGGTCAAAGAGCCTCTTCTGCCCGAATACGATCTGCTGAAGGAAGGTCAGATCCTCTTTACTTATCTGCACCTGGCTCCCGATCCCCAGCAGACTCAGGCTCTTCTGAAGAAGAAGGTCATCGCTATCGCCTACGAAACGGTCCAGCCTGCCGATAATTCTCTGCCCCTCTTGGCTCCCATGAGCGAGGTGGCCGGTCGTCTGTGCATCCAGACCGGTGCCAGAATGCTGGAATCCAACCACGGTGGACGTGGTGTCCTGCTGGGCGGTGTTACCGGTGTTGAGCGCGCCAACGTGGTCATCGTGGGCGGCGGCAACGTGGGTCTGAATGCTGCCAGAATCGCTGTGGGTATGGGCGCAAGCGTTACCATCATCGATCTGAACATCAAGCGTCTGGCTTATCTGGATGATATCTTCGGCGGCCGTGTGCAGACGCTGCTGTCCAACCCCTTCAACATCGCCAAGGCTGTGAAGGATGCGGATCTGGTGGTTGGCTGCGTGCTGATCCCCGGTGCCAAGGCTCCCAAGCTGGTCACTGAGGAGATGGTCATGACCATGAAGCCCGGTTCCGTGCTGGTGGACGTTGCCATCGACCAGGGCGGTTCCATCGAAACCATCGACCGTACCACCACCCACGCCAATCCTTACTTTATTAAGCACGGCGTGCTGCACTACTCCGTTGCCAATATGCCCGGTGCTGTGCCCAGAACCTCTACTCTGGCTCTTACCGGCGCGACTCTGCCCTATGCGCTGAAGATCGCCAACATGGGCGCTGAGGCTGCCTGCAAGGCGGATTCCGCACTGATGAAGGGTCTGAATGTCTACAGAGGTCATGTGACCTGCCCCGCTGTGGCGAAGGATCAGGGCCTGGAGTACGTGGATCCCACTACACTTTTCTAATAGATCGTAAAACCGGTCAGGAATTGCTTCCTGACCGGTTTTTTATAGGAAAATCAAGGTCTTCCCCAGGGGAAGTTGCCGGGGGAGCTTTGCTGGGTCTGCTGCTCCTGCTCCAACGCGGATTGGATCTGTTCGCCCACATCTACGGTGATCTCCAGGCTTTGCCCCTGGCGGTAGATGGAGAAGACCATCTGCTGTCCAACGGAAGCTCCGCCAATATAGCTGACCAATTCGGTGCTGGTCATGGCTTTGCCATCCACAGCGGTGATCACATCGCCTCTTTGCAGACCGGCCTGGGCGGCGGGGCTATTCTCGGCAACAGACTGGATCGCCGCACCGGCAGGAATGCCATACTGCTGGGTTTCGGCGGAAACATCCAGGACACTGATGCCAACGTAAGGCTTGGAGATATAGCCCTTTTCGATGATGGATTCCACGATATTCATAATGGAATTGATGGGAATGGCGAAGCCGATATTGTCAATGGACGCACTGCTGCTGGAGGAACTGGAATACTTGGCGTTGGTGACGCCGATCACTTCGCCGTACAGATTGAACAGCGCACCGCCGGAGTTGCCGGAGTTGATGGCGCAGTCGGTCTGCAGCAGATTCATGGTCACATTACCGGAGAGGGTCACTTCCCGGTCCTTGGCGCTGATGGCACCGGAGGTCAGAGTGAAGGTCAGCTCGCCCAGAGGATTGCCGATGGCGATGACGCTGTCGCCAACATTCAGATTATCGGAATCACCCAAAATGACGGGAGCAAGTCCCTCTGCTTCGATCTTCAGCACGGCGATATCGTTGCTTTCATCGTAGCCCACAAGGGTAGCATCGTAGCTTTCACCGTTGTACATGGACACGGAAATGCTGCTGGAATCCTCGATCACATGGAGATTGGTGAGGATATAGCCGTCATCGGAAATGATGAAACCGGAGCCGGAGGCGGCGGAGGTGGACTGATACCCCCAGAAGTTGGTGGTGATGGAGGTGGTGATGCCCACGGTGGAATTCACGTTGGCGGCATAGACCTCTGCCGGGGTCATCAGCTCGCCGGTTTCAACTTCTACCATTTCGATCACGGAATTCTCACGGACGCCCTGCATGATATAGGACACGTCCTGCTCCGGGGCTGCTTCGTCTGTATCGTGATGGCCATCGCCATGCTGATGGTGGGCGGCATTTTGGGTGTCGTGATTCACTTTACCGCAACCAGCATGGAAACGCAAAGCGTCAGCATGATGCGTACCATTGCCTCGGCACCTTTTCAGCAAGGCAATCTGGGGAAGCCCTCCAACGACGAGGTGCGCCTGCCCTTCTTCACGGTGCAAATCAGCAGCCGGGGGGAGCTGATCACCGCCAGCGGCGGATATTTTGATTTGACCGACCGGGAATATTTGCAGCAGATCGTAGATCTTGTTCTCAGCGCCGACCAGGAATCCGGCGAATTGAAGGAATATGACCTGCGGTATTTGGTGACCATGAGTCCAATGGGCGTTTCTATCGTGTTTGCGGATACGGCAACAGAGGCCGCCACCATAAGAAGTATGGTCTATAGGCTAACTATGATCGATATGAAAGATTTGTGCAAGCGGATCATTGTCATCGTCTGCGTGGTTGCCGTGGTGGCGGCTCTTGCGGCGATGCCTCTGGTCGCAAAGAAAGAGCCGGAAGAAGATGGTCCCAAGGCAAGCATTCTGTCCGGCACCGTAAACCCAGGCAGCATCGATACCGAGCTGATCGGCGGCGGTACCCTTGCGGAGGATGATGCGGTTGCGATCTCGCTTCCCTCTGCTGTAAAGCTGAAGGAATTCCTGGTTACCAATGGCGAAACGGTCACGGAGGGTACTGCTATTGCCACCGTTGACCGGGTGACCGTTATGACAGCGATCTCCCAGGTGCAGGAAACTCTGGAATATCTGTCTGAGCAGATCCAGGAAGCCGGCGATACAGACAGCGAAGAAGAGGTGACCGCCCTGGCAGGCGGCATCCTCAAGATCCTCTATGCCCAGGAGGGCGATTCTGTACAGAGTGTGATGCTGGAGCATAGTGCCCTGGCTGTGCTGAGTCTGGATGGACTGATGGCGGTAGATTTTGAAACAGAATCCACTTTGCCGGTTGGCACAGCGGTAACGGTGACCCTTTCTGACGGCACCGCAGTTTCCGGTAAGATCACCAAGAACTTAGCCGGCGAAATGACCGTTACGGTGGAGGATGATGCCTATGCTTTGGGCGATGCTGTGCAGGTAACGGCGGAAGATGGCACCGCCATCGGCGCCGGCGAGCTGTACATTTACAGCCCCTGGAGTGCGACAGCCTACGCCGGCACGGTGGATTCCATTGAAGTCGCCGTTGGCGATAGCCTAAGTGCGGGAAAAACGTTGATGGTCTTGACCGACGTGGGCTATTCCGCCGCTTACCGCCAGCTGATTGCCCAACGGCAGGAATACGAAGATCTGATGCTGGAGCTGTTTAAGCTGTATCAGACGGAAACCATCACCGCTCCCTGCGACGGCGTGGTGTCCGGCGTTGACAAGGATAGTGTGCAGCTGCTGTCCGCTAGCGGCAAGGGCTATACCATCAGCTTCCTTTCCAATTCTCCCAACGCCGATGACGAGATCCTTTATTCCAACTATGTGGGCAAGGTTACCGCCGTCGCCTATAACGGTTGGGTGATCAATGTGAATCCCCAGGCGATCCCTATTGCGGACTACCTGGATCTGACCGGTGTGAGTATGGATGAGAGCCTGATGACCCATACCGTGCTGCACACCCAAACGGAGATCCCCGTCTTTACGCTGAACGAGGGTGTTTGGACACAGGTGGAACCCACGACCATCGGAAACGGCGACATTCTGCTGTTTGCCGCTGACGAGCAAGGCGGTCTGGTTTGGAGCGTGCTTCTGCAGAAAGCGCAGCCCCAGCCGGAGGATCCGGCACCCCAGCCCGACACGCCTGCGGATCCCGGCACTAACACCCAGCCGTCTACACCGGATACACCTGCAGGTCCCGGTACCACTACGAATCCCAATACGTCCACTACACCGGACAATTCCACAACACCATCCATTCCCGGCGGCAGCAGCGGTTTCCCCTCCGGCGGAATGACCGGCAATTTCCCCTCCGGTGGCATCGTGGAGCAGGAGCCGGAATATGAACTGTACGGCTTGGAGATGGCGCAGATCGCTGCGGTCACACCCCAGGACACCATGACGCTGGATATCACCATCGACGAGCTGGATATCAAGGGCTTGCAGGTGGGTATGACCGTTCAGGTGAAGATCGATGCCCTGGGCGGTGAGAAATACACCGCAGCCATTACCGAGATCGGCAACACCGGCACGAACAACGGTGGCAACAGCAAGTACACTGTTGAGCTGACCATGGATCGGGCGGAGAATATGCTCTCCGGCATGAATGCCACGGCTACCATCGTGCGGTCCACCGCAAGGGATGTGCTGACGATCCCGGCGGATGCCCTTGTGGAAAACGGGAATCAGACCGTGGTTTACACCGGCTATGACGAAGAAAACGATACGCTGCTGAATCCCGTGGCGGTGCAGGTTGGCAGCTCCGACGGCAAAACGGTGGAGATCCTGGAGGGTCTTACAAGCGGACAGACCTATTACTACGCCTATTACGATACGCTGGAGATTTCCTTCACCCCCGACTTTGGGGGCGGCGGATTTATGTTCGGCTAAACAAAAAAGCGGTGCCGGTTTTCCGGCACCGCGATCCGTGCATTAGGAGGAAGAACGATGAAAAAGAAAATGTTGGCAATTTTTGTTACTTTGGTATTGGTATTATCCCTGGCTGCCTGCGGTAATAAGGAAGACACCACCATCACGGGAATGGTGGTGTCCGTGGACGGCACAGTGATCTCCCTGGTGGAGATGGATGCCGGCAGTATGGGCGGCAAGGACTTTGCGGAAGGCGAAAGACCCTCCATGCCGGAGGGGATGGAAGGCTTCCAGGGCTTCGGCGACTTTAACCCAGAGGATTTTGACGGCACCATGCCCGAGGGCGGCACACCGCCCCAGTGGGGTAATGGAGAAATGCCGGAGGACTTCACGATGCCTGAGGATTTCACCATGCCGGAAGACGGCAGCAGACCCGATTTCGGTGAAGGTATGCCCAATTTCGGCGGAGGCATGCCCAACTTCGGCGGCGAGGGTGGCATGGAATCCGGTTTTGAAAACTTTCCGTCCGATGCGGAAACAAAGGATGTGGACATCGGCGATGCCCATATCTCTGTGGAGATCGATGGCGGCAAAGCGTCCGGCACCATGGATGACACCAAGGCAGGCACCTTCGTGACCATCACCATGAACGCCAAGGGCGAGGTCACCAATGTACTGGTGTCGTCCCAGTCCTCCTTTGGCGGCGGACGTAAGCCTGCAGAGTAATTCTATACAGCATTTCAAATTCTATGAGTCCGATTGACATTTCGGAAAGAAGAACACACTACAGCAGCGATGTCTTGGTTCGGGATTCGACCCCTCACATACAAGATTTAAAACATTCCCAAAGGAGATACCATAATTATTCATCAGCGAAGCGATTTCATTATTCAATATTCATTAAGAAAATCCTGCCGATAAATCGACAGGATTTTCTTTTGGCGGAGTGAGAGGGCTTTGATTCAATCAATATTTCGCTCGGTCAAGCCCTCGCGAGCAACAGTCCACCGGATGTTGCGTTTAAATGGGTTCAAATCCCTTTTATCCATTTCAAAAAATAACACCATCCTTTGGATGGTGTTATTTTGGCGGAGTGAGAGGGATTTGAATTTCGGGGAGTTTCTACTTTTTATAACCAAAGTTAGCCTTTACTGTAAAATGATGTAGAAATCAGAACATTTAGTAACCACTTTTAGCCACCTAAAACCACCTATTACCACCCCGATAAGGGAAAAAATAAGGGAAAAATCTAATGCATCCGCATAGTAGGTACACAAAATTGGTGTTAGGCATCTATAATTGCTTGTTTCCTTAGTAACACTTCAATCAAATGCATACATACCAAACAGTCCGAGTAAACCCTCTCCGCAATCATATTCCATGTTGCATGCATCGGCCAACTTCTTAACGAAGATGCAGTAGGCAGACATACAGGAATATTTCAGATCAGGGAAATTACAAGGCAGTCCTTGCGTTTGGGTACAGGGTGTGCAGAGAGCACAACCGCTGGCACCTACGATCAAGCCGTCATGTCCGGCTTCACGCATTTTCTTTACCACACGGATCTCAGATGTATTATGGCTTTTCTTTGCGTGTTTGATGGTAGGAACATCGGAATAGTCTGCCACTTGCCAAATAGTCTGTAGTACCAGTGCTCTCTTGTGGGACAAGATTCGCCGCTTCATTTCCTCGGGACTACCGCAGTCAGGCGGACAGGAGTAGTTAGCACCATACTGACCGCAAAGGTTTTCTTCACAGTATGGGCGGAAGGATGGGTCAAATACAATCTGTGCGGTATCTACGATTGCAGCCGCCGCAAAGCCTTCTTCGAGAGCTAATTGGATCATTTCATTTTCTGTCATATGCAACACCTCACAATAACTATACTGTTTGGTACACACCTTGTCAAGAAACAGAGAATTGTCTATAATCCTATGTTTTTTAAGGTTTATGTTGCAATTTATCTCAAATATTAAGGTTTCCGCTTTTCCGATTGACATTTGGGACCATTTCGTGTATACTGTCCGTGCAAGTAAATATTCCGTTTAAGTGCCTGTGGATGCGGTAACAGCCCCACAGGAGAATAGAAAACCGGGTGTGAATCCCGGACGGTACCGCCACTGTATGCGTGGAGGCACCCACATTTGACGAAAGTCGGTCATTGGAGAAATCTGAGAAGGCTGTGTGGGAGCTAATGATGCG
>JAZNRS010000150.1:0-40279 GCA_045590815.1 Faecousia sp. | reverse complement strand
TCTATGTGGATGCCGCTGACCGGTTTCTTACCCTGCTGGCCGGGGTCACCGAGCCGGAGAAAAAGCGCAAGATCATCGGCAACGAGTTTATCAAGGTCTTTGATGAGGAGGCTGGCAAGCTCTCCCATATTCGTTTTTTGGCGCAGGGTACCATTTACCCGGATATTTTGGAATCTGACGGCGTAAAGGCCCACCACAATGTGGGCGGTCTGCCGGAGGAAATGCAGTTTCAGCTGGTAGAGCCGGTGCAGCTGCTTTACAAGGACGAGGTCCGTGTGGTGGGTGAGGCTTTGGGTCTGCCCCACAGCATGGTCTACCGTCAGCCCTTCCCCGGTCCGGGGTTGGGTGTGCGGTGCCTGGGCGCCATCACCCGGGACCGGCTGGAGGCACTGCGGGAGGCGGATGCCATTTTGCGGGAGGAGTTTGACAACTGCGGTCTGGCAGAGAAGGTGTGGCAGTATTTCATTGCCGTGCCGGATTTGAAGAGCGTGGGTATGCGTGACGGAAAGCGCTATGAGGGCTGGCCTGCCATCATCCGCGCGGTGAATACCACCGACGCCATGACCGCCACCATCGAGGAGATCCCCTACGCCGTGCTGCATAAGATCACCGACCGGATCACCCACGAGGTGGAGGGTATCAACCGTGTCCTCATGGACCTGACCCCCAAGCCCACCGGCACCATCGAATGGGAGTAACGAAAACTTTATGTTCCATGCTATTTGAGCCTGATGATTAGTCCAAATCATCAGGCTCTTATTTTTATTATGCTTATTATCTACATTTCCGAACAAAACGGAGGTCACGGATGGAGTGGTACTGATGTATCCGTATGTTTTGAGGTATCCTAAAACTTTTGCGGCGATAATTCGCAAAATGTAGAATCTCAAAACGCAAAAGAAGGATAGGAAACCAAATCCTTGATGTTACTGTCGGCTGGCTGCTCATTTCCTGACACCACCAGGCAAAGCTTCTTTTTCGCCCGGGAGATCGCTACATTCAGCAGATACGGATCATCAGAGAAATCGGTCACCTCGTCATCAACAGTCGTAATGATAATGGTATTCTTTTCCCGGCCCTGAAACTTATGTACCGTATCCACTTCCACCCCAGTTCCCCGGGTAGCTTTCGCAAATTCTTCCACTTGCGCTCGGTAAGGCGCAATAATACCGATATCTCCGGGAGCAGTATCTTGCAGCCTCGGCAAAACTTCGTCTATCGTTACATCAATCTGTCGCTGATTGATATGCCCACGGTGATGTTGCCCTTCTGCCGTACGGAACACACAAAGTGTATCCGGTTCATCGTGGTCCTCGGTCATGATCACCAACTGACCCTGATAGAATTTTTGATTGCAGAAGCTGATGATCTTCGGGTGGCAGCGATAGTGTTCCCGCAGCAAGGTTTGCGGAATATCAGGAATTATCGTACAGATAGATTTCAAAAAACTGTTATCTGCGTAATTATATCCGTCTGGCAGCCGGTAGCTCCGGAACACAGCTTCGCTTAGCTTCCGCTGATCCTCCGGGATCACATTGGGCAGCTGTTTCAAGTCGCCAACGATCACCGCATTCTTTGCAGACGCCAGCGCAAGCGCTCCGGTAGCAAGATCTACTTGGGACGCCTCATCCATAATCAGATAGTCATAGGTGGCATCTTTCAGGCAGCTCCGGGAGGAAAAAGTTGTACTCAGAATAATGGGATATTCTTTGAGAATCTCCAAAGGCTGCTTCCAAATTGCATCCATCGCAAATCGAGGGCGTGCGGCCTTGCCGCCGTAGCGATTGTAAAGCACCGCTTTGAGATATTCCATTGATTGCTTGGTAAGCATATCCATCTTCTGTTTTGCATCCACCTTTGCCAACTCTCGTTGCAGCGATGCGATTTCACCGGTCAACTCTGCCCGTTTTGTATTATAGAACAGGCTTTGCAAATAAGTAATAATGCTGCCGATGTCATTTTCATGGAACTTCCATTCGTAGATTCCGTAGAAGATACTACTTTTCAGCTTGTGCCAAAAAGAGAACTGCTCTTCCTTTTCACTCAGCCGCTCACACTCCTGCAGGGTTCGCAGAACTTTTTCCGAACGCAGACCCCTTCTAGGTCTCTTAGCAGGCTGAAGCAGTTTCGTTTCTTCACAGAACTGACCGAAGTATTGTGCTTCCACTTCCAGTGCATCCAGTTCCTGCTTGGCAACAGCCAGCCGTTCTTGCTTAGCAAAATGTTCCGCAACTTCTTCGGATAGTTCTGCAACCTTGATTTGCAACGCAAGCAAGTCTGTGGGAGATCTTTTCCAATCGTCCATCTGAGGATACAGACCGGTTTGCCCATCAATAAATGCCTGTTTGTTCTCCCGCTTACCCAGCGTCGCCACGAGGAATCCCATATTGTACTTAGGCGAAGCCAGTTTTTCCAGCACATTCTGCGTGGCAGAATTGTTGTTAGACACCACTTGGATTGTCTTGCCACGAATCAACAGATTGGCTATGACATTCAAGATAGTTTGGGTCTTGCCGGTACCGGGAGGACCCTGTATCACACTCATTTGCTTACTGAGCGCATTTTCCACCGCCTTGAACTGGCTGGCATTGCCGCCAAAAGGAAAGATCAAAGGGCCAGTCTTAAATGATTTGACTGGGTAGGTTTCGGGATGCAAATAGGCCGCCAGCGCAGAATCCTCTCCTACAAAAGTCAGCTTTTCATATTGCTTCTTGAGCAGCACTTCGCCATCATCGTTCTTCAGCTCGTTGATACCGGCAATGTCGCGCAGGTAGTATAGCTTACTTTGGGCGCGGTCATTATCCAGGCAGCTTTTAGAAACCTTCAATTCACTTCTGCGGTAAGTGTGTTTCCTGCCCCCTTCAAATACGAGATGCCACCATTCATCGCTCCCCCGAAAAACATAGATTGCCTGAATGTTACCATAGGGCGTACCAGTCGTGGAGATTTGGTACAGGGATGGATTTAAAACCTCTGGGTTCTTCAGCCATTGCACGGAGGTATATCCGTATGGATATGTCTTTCCGTTGGTAAATGTCACATGGTATCGCTGATCAGCAGGATCGTAGTAGCAGCGCTCGATCTGCCATGTTTTGTTTTCTCCTTTAATAAGGATTAGATTTCTCTTTTCATCCATAACGCGCTCCTAACGGCATCAAAAGGTCCGCCAGCACTTGCTTCGCATAAATTCCACAATTTCGCCCTTGTCGCGGTCCTCATAGTATGCAACCAGGAGCCGCTTAAACTCCGGAACATGCTCCTGGGGGATCACCAGCAAACCTTGCCCCTTTGTGATCATGAAGTGATTGGCGAAGATCACCGCAGCTCGCTTGTTGCCATCGTTAAAAACTTGTGTCTTCATGCAATACAGGCACAGCTTGATCGCAATGTCCACAGCATCCGTATTTTCCTGCAAAATAGTATCGATGTTTTCCTTTACGATGGTTTCAATGGGCAGCGGCGGAATATAGGAGGTGCCACCGATGGTCACCGGCACACCACGGATACGGCCACCATCCGAATAGAAGCCTTCGTTTACCAATTTGGCGATATGGCAGAGGATATGATAATCCGTACCATAACTCAGCACATCTTTATCCAGGATGAACTCCCATGCATGCTTCAAGTTGAGGATTTTTTGCACATCGGAAGCCGTCATACCGGACACAACACCATTTTCAATGATGGTTTCAGTCTGAGGATAGGTAGTTGCCACACCTTCCAGCACAGCCTGGTCGTAGATGTTTGCCTTCATATTGGCTCGGGCAAAATCCAAATTCAGCGTCACCCGGGCAGAAAGCTCTGTTTCCTCATAACCCAATGCCGCCAATCCTTTTTCCACACGGCGAATAAGCTTTCGCAGCTCTCGCGCCTCTTTGGAATTGCGGAGTAACAACTGATACAGCTCATCGGAATAGGCATCCACATAGGTAGAGGTCAGCCGACTCCCTACACGCTTGCGGATATATAGATACTTCTGCCCATCGCGGTCTTTGATCTCCGGCGTACCGTCATAAGGTATCAAATTCAGCCGTGCCTGATAATCCGCTTTTTGATGCAGTAATTCTTGAACTTTGGAGTAGGTGTTTTCCATAACGAACCTCCTTGGGGAACTTTCTTTTCAATACTATAGCACATTGTTCCCCAATATGCAAGAAAAAGACTATACTTTGGGGAATTGTTTTTATTAGATCGTTCAAAATTGTTCCCTACAACTTAATAGACCCTCTCACATTCTGAATGTATCAACTGAATTGCTTACATGCTCGCAGACCAGTGATAAGGCAAGCATAAAATGAGGCGCAGCCAATCGGCTGCACCTCATTTTTGTAGAGATTATTTGATTGTATTTGCAGTCTTTGGCCCCTCCCACACCTCTGGATCCGAGAAATCAAACAAGATCATAATTTTCTTGTCTACCATAACCAACTTGCCTGGGGCACGATAGCGGGTATTTTTGTTCAGCTTCCATAGGTCATACAATTGATGTGCAAATTTAGAGCATTCAATCTTCTTGGATTTTTGTGTGTCGGGAGATTTTTGCCAGTTGACTGCATCGCGGTCCTTAGAGGGACAGGGCACAATGACAATTTTCTTTTCGGTATGGTGTACTCTTAACTGGATAGCCCCACAGTCGTTTAGCGCGGAATAGCAAGCGACGTTAAACGCGATACTGCTGTACCAGATGGACATAGTAGGTTCTGGCGTATTTGCAAATAATTGTCCCCGCACCAAATGAAAGCCTTCCAAGCTGATTTCATCAATACCATAATCATTCATCTTCTGTCCTCCTTATATTTGTGTCATGATATAACCATCTGCCAAGTCAATCTTATATGCGGTATCGTGCTGTTCTACCGGCATTCCAAAGTAATCACGCCAATCTGCCGGCAAATAGGAACGGGTGGATTTTCCGGATACGAAAAGTTCAAAGTCTGACAATTGGAAGAGAAATAGTACCTCGTTTTTGCAGGTGACAGGCTTACCTAGAATTTTATATCGGTATTCACTTTTCCAACCCATCAATTCATACAATTTTCCTGCAAAAATCTTGCACATAAGATCACGGTTTTTCAGTTCCTTCTCTCCACCGCCTGTAGCCCAGCGCAGCGAGTCCGGCGCATCGGATTCGCAGGGGCGAATGATCAATCTTTTTTGCTCCGGATGGATCAGAACCTGAATATATTTGATGCCGGAAAATTTCCGAAGGCATGCCATATTAAATTTCATTCTGGTTTGCCAGATGGTGATCGCCGGTTCTCGTGTGTGGGAAAACAGTTCCGCTTTCGTAACTTGATATCCTGCCAAATCTACTACTTCGTGTTCTTCTTCCGCTGAACCAACAACTGGAACACTATTGTTGAACAAGAAGTTTAGCTGTTCATGCTCCATGCTTTGCTTCTACTCCTCTCTTTATCTTCTCTATACTTTTCTGCAAATCTTCATCCGATGGAATTATTGGATGCGTTTTGTCAGGGACGGAAACACTTGCCGCTTGCGTATTCCATTCGGTTTGCTCAATATCGTAAAACAATCCATTTTGTATACGATGTGCATAGAAATTCTCGCCGAAAGTTTCGCTCCAATCCGCTGGAATATATTCCACGCGTCTGCCGTTACTGCAAGTAACGGCAGGAACAGCATTGTTTAGATCAAATACTATAATTTGCTCAGTACTTTTCTTGATCCATGTGCCTCGGATACGATATCGGTAATCTGGATCCCATTCCATGATTTGAAATAAAGCAGTGACAAAGTATGGGCAGGAGAGTGTCTTTTGTTTTATAGGCCGCCCCGGCTCCGGGCGCCAGCGGATGCTGTGTGCGGAATTCTCGGCGCATGGACGGATGGCGATTTTTCGCTCCGATGGATGAAGCAAAAGCTGAATATAGGGTACATTTATGAACTTTAATGTGCATTGCTTATTGAAGGAAATACGGTTGCTTCCGATGCTAAGGCAAGGGCGCTCTGTCCCAATGGACAGAAACTGACTGCGTACTACCTGATACCCTTCCAGATTGAAGACGCTGAATTGGCTCTGCCGTATTTTTCGTGCCTTGCGGTTATCACTTAGTCTGCTTGATGCGCTATAATAACTATACGGATCGTCATTGATCCAATGGTGATTGACCGGGATAAACCCTCTGAAAATACCTTCTTCGATTACCTGCATGGTGGGTAACCGTCCTCGAACATGGTGTTTCCGGTTTGCCAGCAAGACTTGGGCTGCTTCAAAGGTTTCCGGCGAAATGATTGCATCATGATGACCCGAATAAAGATACTGGTCACGATCCTGCCTGTTTTTCCGGTGCTTATGTTCATACATATCTGCGGTGAATGTTTTCCAAGTCAGCACATTTCCACAGTATCGCTCGTTGCTCAAAATGTAACAGATTGATCCCTCGCTCCATTTTGTGTTGCCGGATTTGGTGGGGCATTGGATATCCGTCAGAAACGCGGCAATATCCTTTGTAGACCGTCCTGACAGAAAAAGATTAAAAACAAGGCGGACGATCTCAGCCTCAGATTCAACAATTTGCAGCTTTGCATACTTGATGTAACGGCCAGTCACATCTTTGGGGCGTTCATATCCCAATGGTGCTGGTGTGAGAAGCTTTCCATCCTTAAACCGCTGACGAAGTGACCAATTCATGCTTTCGCTTTTCTTGACAGACTCCTCCTGCGCGAAAGTCGCCAAAAAAGAAAGCATCAGTTCTGAATCCTCCGACAGAGTGTACAGATTGTCTGTTTCAAAGAACACTCCCACCGGTGGATCTTGCTGCTTGAGCTTTCGAACCAACGATACGCAATCAACAATATTTCGGGCAAATCTGGATACATTCTTTGTGACGATCAAATCGTACTCGCCTGCTTCGCAGGCAGCAATCATGGCATTGAACTGCTCACGCTTTCTCAGTGATGTACCAGAGATACCCTCATCTGCGTATATGTGTTTCAGATGCCAATTGGGGTGGCTTTCTGTCAATTGTTTGTAATGAGCCTGTTGAAATTCAAAGGAGGAAAGCTGTTCGTCACTATCCGTAGAAACACGGCAGTAGGCGCAAACGCGGAGTGCTTGCGTTGTGTTATGAATATCGGCTTTGGGTTTAGCCGGAATGAACGTTTTCTCTCCTGCGGTCGACTGATGATAGAGTTGACGTTTTTCTTCTCTGGAAATGATTTCACCCATTTTTATCGCTCTCCGTGTTTCAAAGTTGTAATCTCCGATATGGTATTATAATAATACCATATCGGAGATAAGTCAACCACAAATGTACCAATTTGACAATATACTTTCAGCCAGATTGGTAATAAAATAGACTACATAAGGAGTTGATGGGATGAGACTGAAAGAAATCCGCACACAAAAAGGGCTGACCCAGCGTCAGGTAGCAGATTATATTGGTTGTGCGCCATCCGTATATTCCCGCTACGAAACAGGCGATCGTGAACCTTCCATTGATATACTCATCCAACTGTCTCATTGCTTTTCTGTGACTATCGACTGCATTGTTGGGAATGAAGCCCCTTCTGACAATGGGATGACAAATTATGAATTAGCGCTGATCAACGCTGCCAGAGCAGCAGACGATCGCGCCCGGGAGGACGCATTGCAAATGCTGCTGTCCCATAGGGTTGACATTAAAAAAGAAGCCCTGGCGTAATACGCCAAGGCAACCTAATCGTGGTAGATTTCCAGAAATACCATAAAGAAAAGTAAGAAAAAATGAGAAGCAGCGAAAAACTGTGACCAATTTTTGAACTCCAAAAGGGTTGTAAAACAAAATAATGTGTATAATTGACGCAAAATATTGCTATATTTTATACCAAAACACCCCAATATGTAGACAAAGCCACGCATCCGCCATCGAGTGGGAGTAACCGGAATTTAATACTACATGCTATTTGAGCCTGACGGGTATCCAAACCATTAGGCTCTTATTTTTATTATGCTTATTATCTGTATTTCCATACAAAATGGAGGTCACGGATGTATGTAATGCCCCAGTTTGTGCGGATAGCGCAAACTGGGGCATTGCTCATATTAAGCAGGGCACATTTTATCCATAGAAATCAGCGCTACACTGGATATCCATTTTGCGGATAAATCTGCTGTCGGATTGGATTGGAATCGCTGCAAAGTCATAGCCCTTTTGTTTCATCAGCCGCAGTTTGAAATCGAGCATTTGGGCAGGCACTGCCAATTGTGCCGCAGCATCAAAAAATGTCGTGCCCTGCCGGAGCACGTCCAGCACGGTATCATCCTCCAGCAGTAATTCCGCAGCGAACAGATTTGCCTCCCGCTCCAAATCTGCCGTTTGGTCAAACAACGACACTTCGTGGAAGGCATGGATGCCGCCATGTTGATGAATAACAGCATGGCCCAGCTCATGGGCAACGATGATCCTTTGAATCACTTCCGGCAGATCGCTATTGATCGTAATGGAGGAGATCCGTTTACACCGCATAAAGAAGCCTTTGATTGCGGTTTCATGTGTACCCATTGGCTGTTGCAGGAGCAGAATTCCCATAGCCCCGCACAATCGAAATGGGTCTTGCTCACCGTAACGTTTCTTCAAAAATCGAACCGCCTGGCAAATATCGGCGTATGTCACATCACACCCCTCCTTCAAAGTGTTTTCACTATTCATTATATCCGCATTCTGTCCGATAAAGCGTACATTTTACTTATCTGTACCAAATTTTCTCTTGGCCTCGTCCTTACAGGCCACATAGGCACGCATGACCGCCTCGAAGAATGCATCCTTTTCCTCCTGAGATAAATCTCCGCCGGCAAAGAGGGCGGCATTTTCACTGAGCAACGCATCCACATCCCGGGCACCGGATGCCCCATATAGACGGCGTGCCTCCTCCACATGGGCATCCTTTTCGATATCTGCCAGCGGATCGGTGCATCCATCGTCCATCAAATACTTCACTGAAACCTTCAGAGCCCGTGCCAATTTGGTTATGGTGGAGCGCCGCGCCAGTGCATTGGTGCACTCATAGGCAGTGATCGTCCGCCGGGACACGCCCACCTGCGCCGCCAGCTCGTCCTGTGTCAGCCCCACAATCTCACGGGATCGCTTGATTTTATCAGAAAAAGTCATAGGGATTCTCCTCTGTTATTTTTTTCGTAACTTCTCATCTGTTACGGATGCTATTGACAAATCGGTTGACCAATGATATCATGCACACAGTGAGAAGTTGCTGAGAAGTTATACAAAGTATAACAACAAAACATCACATTGTCAACTGTATTTTGAGAAGTTTTAGGAAGGGAGGAATTCCATATGTCAGAGAAACGCAGCCCCCACATGATCTATTCGCCGGAACACCACATTCCTCTTTTCGAGGTGTTGGTTACGGAAAATGGCGCACGGGCCATTCGGGTCAAGCGCAACAAGGTCTACGAAGTCATCACACTGGATGAACTGCTGGCATTGATGCTCAGCGCCAGGGAAACGAAATAAAAGGTAGGGCTCCTCCGAGGAGCCCACCGCCAGTTCACTGCTCTGTCCGAGCTGAGCCGTCATAACGAGCTCTGCCGCTGCGAGTTTACTGCCGATCCCGGTGGTAAGAACGCAGCGGCTTTTATTTTTTAGAGAAAGGAGGGTGTGCGCATTGGGAACCGCTGAACGGCGAAATGCCATTATGAGAATCTTGTGCCGCCGCAGGCATGAAACAATTCAAAATCTGGCATCCGAATTCGGCGTTTCCGAGCGCACAATTCGGCGGGATATCGATGTCCTTAGCTGCACCGAGCCCATCTATACCCAAACCGGACGGCACACCGGCGGTGTGTATGTGATGGACGGATATGCCATGGATCGGATGTTTATGACCGATGCCGAGGTTGGTGTGTTATGTAAACTATACAACGCCACACCGGCATCTATTCTGAGCAAACAAGAATCAGCGATTTTGCAAAGAATCATTGCCAACTATACAAAGCCCTCCCAGCGACCTGATGGCAAATAAAAACATTTTTCAACCCGGACACTCGTTGTCCGGGTTTACTGTTAAACTGTCCCTGCAGCCGGAAAACTGGCTGTCAACGGTGCGGGCACTGGTGTGCACCCCTATTTTGGCGGCATCAGCACCATGGCCACCAGCCAGAATATGCTGAACGAGCATAGCTTTGAAACCGTCCGCAGCTGGCAAATTGAGAATACCAACGAGGAAACGGCTTCTGTTTCTATCATCGACGACAGAGTATTGGCCAAGTATGGTAAAAAACTGCTTTGTATCCGGTCTGAAAATCCGGAAAATACCGGAGTTGGCGCATGGAAGCATAGCCAACTGAATGCCGGAACCTATACATTCTCCGCTTATTTGCGGCCGGTATCCGGTACCGGCGGCGTGTATCTGCGGGTAATGGATTTCAGTAATAATGTATTGGCACAAAGCGAGCATCTGTCCCGTCACGAAAGTGATTATGTCCGTATGGCGGTCACCTTCACCCTGCAGGAATCACAGGCGGTATGCGCCCAGATTCTCTACGACGGCGAAGGTGTTGCCTATGCTGATGCGGTTCAGCTGGAGGCCAATGCTACCGCTACTCCCTACAATCTGCTGGCAGACAGCAGTTTTGATATCCAAACCTGGGCATGGTCGCTGTCAGATGGCGCGAGTTACGATAGCGAGATTTCCTTCAATGGCCATGGGTCTATGAAGATGATCGGCGACATGAACGGTGTACGCAGTGTTACGCAGACTGTACAGGTACGTCCCGATCGGAATTGCCGGGAAACCTTTACCTTGAGCGGCTGGGCCAAGGGCTATGGCCTTCCCAACCACGTCCGTGAGGGCTGCGAGGATCCCCAGTTCCGGCTTCGTGCGGTGGTCCACTATAACGATGCCGACTATGAAGACACCGGCTGCGAAACCTTTACCGCTGATTTTGTACCGGGAATCGATGAATGGCAGTATGCTTCCGTAAGCTTCTCCAAGAGCAAGTACCGCACGGTGGATCGTATCCAAATCTTCTGCGATTACGATTACAACTGCGGCACCGCCTGGTTCGATGACCTGCAGCTGATCCGTGACGGTTTGGAGATGGGGTTATCCCCCAGCGATTTCCCCGAGGAGGATTACGACGAATCCGAAGCTGAACAGACCGAGGATCCCTATGCTCTCCCTGACTTTGAGGAGTTGACCGATGAATTTGGCAACGCCCTTACCGAAACCACCTTCACCGACGGGACTTTGGGTACCGTCTACCGTTCCTTCGGCTATGATGAAAACGGCAACGATCTGGTTCAGGAAACCGATGCCCGGGGCAATGTGACCACCTACACTGTAGACCCCGTCACCTCCCGTCACACATCTGTCACTGATCGCTGCGGTGTGCAGACCGCCTACACCTACGATGCCATGGGTCGTACTGCCAGTGTTTCCAATCAGGATGCTCAGGTTTCTTACACCTACGATTCCCAGGGCGGTTTGTCCCGCATTGTCCGGGGCGACGGTATGACCTATGTGCTGGGCTATAACGATTTCCACAATCTTACTACCGTTGGTATTCCAGGCAGAACCTTGCCTTTGGTGCAGTACGCCTACAAAGCAGGCAATGGCCGGCTGAAGCAGGTCACCTACGCCAACGACGCCACCATGAAGGCCACCTACAACTCCCTGGGCCAGTTGGTTGCCGAGAAGTGGTACAACACCGCAGGCACCCTCACCGCCCACTACCAGTACGGCTACGACGGTCAGGGCAATATCGTTCGTACGGTTGACATTTTTGCCCAGCGGGAGTATACTTATACTTACGAGGCCGGTGTGCTGGTGCGGGCAACTGAGTATGCTGTCACCTTTGATGAAAGCGGCTTCATTGTCGCCCGAAGCGTGGTCAGCGCCCTGCGCTACTTCTACAATGAGCAGGGCACCCTGGTGCGAAAGAGCGTCACCTTTGCCGATGGTACGGAGCAGATCACCCTTTTCGACACCGATGAGGATGACTGTGTCACTACCCAGCTCCAGGTCAATGGGGAGTATATTCCCTGTATCTCCAAGGCGGACTCTTTTGGAAGAAAGGAATACGACGAGCTGCAGCTGGGCAGAGGCTTTTTGTCCCGGCGGTTTAGCTACCACGAGGGTAAAATCACCGATGAGCACCGGCAGAATGCCAAGATCAAATCCGTACCCACTACCCATCTGGTCAGCCGTATCGATTTTTCCGATGGCAGAAGCCTTTCTTACGAGTACGATGCGGAGGAACGGATCACCAAGGTGGTGGAAAGTGACGGAGAGAGCTTCGTAAGCACCACTGCCTACACCTACGATGCCCAGGGTCAGCTCCTGACGGAAACCGTCAACGGCAATCTGGTCAATGAAATGACCTATGATGGCTACGGCAATATCCTGACCAAGAATGGCAAGGCATATACCTATGGAGATGCGGCATGGAAAGACCTTCTGACCGCTTACGATGGCAAGGCCATTTCCTATGACCTGCAGGGCAACCCCACAAACTATCTGGGTCATGATCTGGTGTGGGAAAAGGGCAGACAGCTAAAATCCTTTGACGGCATTACTTACACCTATAACGGTAACGGCATCCGCACCAGTAAGACTATCGATGGCGTGGAGCATACCTATGTTCTGGATGGCGCAAAGATTCTCCGGGAAACCTGGGGTATCAACGAACTGGTACCTCTGTATGATAACGAGGACAGCGTCTGCGGTATCCTTTACAATCAGGTTCCCTACTACTTCCGTAAAAATCTGCAAGGCGATATCATTGCTATCACAGATAAATACGGAGAAACCGTCGCCCGATACACCTACGACGCTTGGGGTAAATGTACCATCGTCGACTTCGCCCGAGCCCACGAAATCGCCACCATCAACCCCTTCCGCTACCGCGGCTACTACTACGACTCCGAAACCCAGCTCTACTACCTCCAGTCCCGCTACTACGATCCCACCCTCGGCCGGTTTGTTAATGGAGATGCGGCCACATACTTAGGGACTAGAAAGGTTGCCTTAAGTTACAATCTGTTTACATATTGCGAAAACAATCCCATTATGTATGTTGATGTGAGCGGGGAATCCCTAACAGCCGTTCTAATTGGTATAGTTGTTGGCGCTATTATTGGCGGCGTTTTGGGATATGGTTTATCTAGAATATTAACCGTCCCAAAAGGGAAACGCTGGAAGTATGTTTTAGGTGGAGCAGTCATTGGAGCAATAATCGGCGGCTGTATTGGATATGCTGTTGGTGCCGCCGGTAGTAGCGGAATTGTTTTATGGTCCGGTGGTGGCACCAAGGGAGCCGGTGCACATGCAATGAATTTTGCAAGTAAAAACGGGCTGCGAACACTTGAGATGACAACCAGAGGCAAATTTTTGACCAAACTTAATACCGCTGCGATCAAAGTGCTTGGAAAACGTAAAGGGTATCAGTTTATGAAGCCATTTTGGAATGCCGCTTCAAAGCAGTTTGTTCGAAGCGCAGCCAAAGGACAAGAGTACGTTAATGTTTTTATAAGTGCGTCACAATTTAGTGAAGCAAGCGTGTTTGCTAAAATTGAATACGAGGTTTTAAGATCAATGGGTCTCAAGATTATTTGGCATTTTGTTGAGTGAGGTGTTAATAATTTTGTCAAAACAATTGTTTTATGTTTTTGATGAACATACAGACTATGTGCATTCGTGCATAAAGCTTGGTATGAAACCTATAAAATACAAGAACGGATTTCAAGACTTTGCAGAGGAATTTGATTTTGATGGTGTTATTTATAAAACACTTGGCGTACATGAGTGTTATTCGGGATGGTGCATAACGATTATGGCGAGCCCTCGCATGGAGTATTCGCAATTAATCAGCACTTTGACCAAGACAAAGATTTACGATGAAATCGTAGGGTGTTTGGGTATGCTGCTAAAGTATCATCCAGATGAGTTTGTTGAACATTTAGCAAACCTAAAGTGTGATAGACGAAACAAAAAAATCAAGAAAATCATTCTGCGAGATTTAGCTAAAAATTGTGAAAACGTTCAAAAGATGACTGAGTTGCTAAGTATATGCAAAAGATAAAAATCAATCGTTTTTGGCATACCCTGAAGCATCGGCACTTGTGATGATCCCTATGCGCACCTACAGCCGCACCGGAAGGTGCGGCTGTTTTTTCTATAAATTGACATTCGGAGCAATTGGCGGTATACTAAAGAAAAGCATGGGATAGTGTCTGCGGTGTAATCTACGACGACCACCCCTACTACTTCCGTAAGAATCTGCAAGGCGATATCATTGCTATCACAGATAAATACGGTGAAACCGTCGCCCGATACACCTACGATGCCTGGGGCAAATGTACCATCGTCGACCTCGCCAGAGCCCATGAAATCGCCACCATCAACCCCTTCCGCTACCGCAGCTACTACTACGACTCCGAAACCGCCCTCTATTACCTCCAGTCCCGCTATTACGATCCCACCCTCGGCCGCTTCCTCAACGGGGATGAGGTGCTTATGCTTTCAAGTCCATGGGGAAATCTACTTGAGAAGAATGTTTATGCATATTCGTTGAATTCTCCTGTGGTGAATGCTGATCCTAGCGGATATAAAACGATTGAGATAACCAATAAGCTTAAAAAACTCATGCGGGCGAATGCCCTCAAATTTGCAGCATATATTGTGGCACAAATTACACTTAAAGGGTTATACAACGGAATTGTTAATTCTATTAAGTATTTCTGCAACAATGTTAAGACTAATGGCGCATGGGACTTGAAGTCTAAAAAAGAATGGAAACTGGGTAGCCGAGATCACTTTAAGTTTAAGGGGACAAAAATGCGATTTGATGATCCAGGCAATATGCATTTTGGGTACGTTGGCTCTGTGTTATTCCCGTTGGACATTCTTGTAGCAGGCGCAGGCGTATACCAGATTTATAGCAAGACTTCTAAGTGGTATTACTTTGTTTCTTTTTTTGATGAGCCCAGAGATTTCGCTATGGTTGTTTGGGGACACAATTTATTTGTTTCGGATTGCGCTAATGCTGTCCGCAGAGTTCTTAAGGCAGTTAACCTGGGACGAAAAAACAAGTTAAGCTTTTACTGGTTTTAAAGGAGAATGTATATGTATAATAAGTTGAAACTTTTCGTTATTCTTGGATTCATTCTTTTACTTGCAGGATGTAATAAAATGGACTCCCTACCGGAGGGGGAGTTCTTATCTACGTACAACTCCCCGAATGAGCGCTATACGATCAATATCTATTTATGCAACGGCGGCGCAACCACAAGCTACTGCATTCGCGGTGAGTTAGTGGATAATGAAGCAGGTATTGCTCAAAATATTTATTGGTGTGACGATGAGTGGGAAGCAACTGTTAAATGGACGGACAACGATACTGTTACCATTAACGGGCGCACGCTGGACGTGCCTGAGGATACATATGACTTCCGGCGAGAGTTTCCTTGATACATGTGTTGATGCCATTTAGGTTATCTAACTTTCCCAAAACAGTTTTCCACCCGTTCCATTTAGGGGCGGGTGGTTTTCTATAAATTGACATTTTAGAGAATCGGGGTATACTAAAGAAAAGTATCGGACAGTGTCTGCGGTGTGATCTACAACGACCACCCCTTCTACTTCCCCAAAAACCTGCAGTGAGATGTCATCGCCATCACCGAATGGTGCGGTGAAACCGTCGCCCGGTATACCTACGACGCCTGGGGGAAATGCACCATCGTCGACCTGGCCCGTACCCACGAAATCGCCGAAATTAACCCCTTCCGCTACCGCAGCTACTACTACGATTCCGAAACCGCCCTCTACTACCTCCAGTCCCGCTACTACGATCCCACCCTCGGCCGGTTTGTAAATGCAGATGATGTTAGATTCTTAGGCAGTACGCCTGTCTACGCCAATATCTTTGTGTATTGCGCTAATAACTTGCCTAACACCGTTGACTCCGGTGGATACTCCCCATTAACTCTTGAAGATTTTAGGAACGACTGGGCCGGAAGAGAAATCTTAAAAAATTATCTGTTCGGTGGCGGAAAAACGCGGACATACAATTCTGCTAAGTGGGCAAATTATGTGCGAAATCGCAAAATGTGCAACTATAGTTGTTGCAGCTATAATAAATTCGGGAATAGAACACTAAGAAAATATATCACGGATTTTGCATATAATCAGCGGAAAGATTTCAATCTAAAGAGAATTGGTCAAACGCGCAGGCTTGTTTATCGCATCAATGCTTCCATTAAAAACGGAGAAGGAATTGTTGGGTATAATTACCTTCACGGAGCGGACATGAAGGCAGGCGGATTATACTTGCGGATCGTTGCGAGAAAACTAATCCGCAGTGTGTTTGTAACGGTAGATTGTACTTGGAATGACTGGATAAATGCAAATTTCAAATATGACTCTGACAAATATAAGGCGGATTTAGCTAAGAAAATACCGTTTGCAAATCCTACCGACTATATTATTCGGATAAGCTGGACAGAGTGGTTTGTTATTGGAGGTATGTAATATGATAAAATCTCGTCGGTTGGGACTTCTTGGTGTTGCTGTATTGCTTGCTTTGACCTTTACTGGATGTAAGGGCTTAACATTAAGAATCCCTATCAATAACGAAGAGAAAATTACGGTAGTATTTGATGGTCAAGGCGACTTTGAGATGTGGGTTCCAAGTGATAAAGGACAGATTACTTTGGACAACGGTAATGTGTATACATACTGGCCTGACGATGATATTGATAGCGACTACACGGTGAATGGCGTTAATCTGTATCAGGCTTCCAAAGCGGAACTTGCTGAAGCATTGACGGATGAAATCCCAGCATATTCCCCTACTGGCGAGATAACCACTTCAAAGCAAGCTGCTTTTTGTGGCGCTACGGTGCTGGAACTTGCCTACGATGAGTGGACCCAGGCAAACACCATTTCGACAGATTACAACGAAGACACCGGAGTCTGGTTGATTCACGGAATGTTGGAAAGCAGAGAAAGTCCTGTGATTCCTCTGGGAGTAGTCGCATTAGACGGTTCCACCGGCGAGGTCATTGCAGTTGGTGTAGACACACATACATACTGCGATTAACAAATCATCCTCCACAGCCGCACCGGAAGGTGCGGCTGTTTTTCTATAAATTGACATTTGGAGTAATTGGCGGTATACTAAAGAAAAGCACGGAATAGCGTCTGCGGTATCCTTTACAATCAGGTTCCTTACTATTTCCGTAAGAATCTGCAAGGCGATATCATCGCGATTACCGATGAATACGGCGAAACCGTCGCCCGATATACCTATGACGCCTGGGGTAAATGTACCATCGTCGACCTTGCCCGCGCCCACGAAATCGCCGAAGTCAACCCCTTCCGCTACCGCAGCTACTACTACGACTCCGAAACCCAGCTCTACTACCTCCAATCCCGCTATTACGATCCCACCCTCGGCCGGTTTGTAAATGCAGATGATGTTAGATTCTTAGGCAGCACACCTACCCACTCCAACATGTTTGCGTATTGCGCTAATAATTTACCTAACACCATTGACTCCGGTGGATACTTCATGTCTTTCGTTATGCACTTTAAGAACGACTGGGCTGGAAGAGAAATCCTAAAAAATTACCTTTTTGGCGGTGGAAAAACACGAGAGTATAGTTCACTTGCTTGGGGAACATATATGATGAACAGCATGCTGTGTTACATTAAGTGTAGACACACGTCATATCCTAAGAAAAAACTTGGTAAATATATCGCTGATTTTGTTTATTCGAAAAGATATTCTTTTAAAATGAATAAAGTCGGTAAGACGGCAACCCGTGAGTACCATCTTAGTGTTGCGCTGTTTAATGGCGAGGGTATTATCGGTTACAACTATCTGCACGGAGTGAACACGGATGTTGGTGGGCTGCATCTAAAAATCACTGCCAAAAAGAAACTTTTTTGGACTGAGTTTACCGTAAAATGCACCTGGAATGACAAAATGGATCCTGCAGATTATGGCACTGATGACAAAAAGGCTAAATTAGCTAAAAAAATTCCTTTTGCGAATCCAACTGATTATATTATTCGTATAAAATGGACGCAATATGTGACTATTGGAGGAATGTAATATGTTGAAATACCGCTGGCTAGGGCTTCTATGTGCTACCACATTAATTGCCGTGGTCTTCTCCAGCTGCAAGAGTATGAGGGTGAAAATCCCCATCAACAGCAATGAGCAAATTACCATGGGATATGATGAGGGTGATTTTCAAATTTGGGTGCCATTAGGTGAGGAGCACATCACACTGGACAGCGGTAATCAGTATACGTATTTCCCTTATGATGGTGAGAGTGACATACATATTTCTGTAGGGGGTCTTAATCTATATAATGCTTCCCGAAAGCAACTATGCGAGGCTTTGACCGATGAGGCTCCAGAGTACACCGCCAGCGCTCCAATTTCCACCTCACAGCAAGCTGCTATTTGCGGAGCCACAGTACTGGAGTTGGCTTACGAAGAGTGGACGCAAGCAAATCTCCTTGCTTTAGATTACAACGAGGATACAGGAGTTTGGCTGATTCATGGTCTGCAAGAAGACAGAACCAGCCCGGTGATCCCTCTTGGAGTCGTAGCCCTGGATGCATCCACTGGCGAAATCATTGCTATAGGCTTGATGCACACAGATTGCAATTAATGAACATCCTCCCCACAGCCGTACCGAAAGGTGCGGCTGTTTTTCTATAAATTGACATTCGGTAAGAAAGGCGTTATACTAAAGAAAAAACGTTGCGGACAGCGTCTGCGGTGTGATCTATAACGACCACCCCTTCTACTTCCGAAAGAACCTGCAGGGAGATGTCATCGCCATCACCGAATGGAGCGGTGAAACCGTTGTTCGCTACACCTACGACGCCTGGGGTAAATGTACCATCGTCGACCTCGCCCGTGCCCACGAAATCGCCACCATCAACCCCTTCCGCTACCGCGGCTACTATTACGACTCCGAAACCCAGCTCTACTACCTCCAATCCCGCTACTATGCCCCCGAACTTGGCCGCTTCCTTAATGCGGACGATATAAGGTTCTTAGGCAGTACACCTGTTCTTTCTAATCTGTTCACTTACTGCACCAATAACTTACCAAACGCCAAGGATTCCGGCGGCTTTTCCTACCAGTCTGTTCACTTACGTAATGATTGGGCGGGAATAGAAATTCTAAAGCAATATCTCTATGGCGGTGGCAAAACACGTACTTACAGTTCTGCTAAATGGGCTGCATACATGAAAGCAAGTCTTATGTGTACCTACAGTTGCTGCGCACATCAAAAGTATGGCAATCGGACTCTTAGTGCGTTTATCAGAGCTTTTGTGGATGGCCAGAAAAAGTACTTCAACTTAAAAAGAGCCGGGCAAAAGCGCGTATTCGTTGCACGTATCAGAGCCTCTCTCAAAAGTGGAGAGGGAATTATTGGATACAATTATCTTCATGGAACAGATATGAAAGCCGGTGGCGGTCTGTACATGCGGATTGTGGCAGAAAGAACGCAGTACTGCATCAGAGTAACTGTCGAATGTACATTTAAAGACTTGATAAATGTGAATCCGAAGTATGGTACGGATATACTTAAAGGGATGGTTGCCTGTTTTGTTCCGTTTGCAACACCACGCAATTACATGATCCAAATATCTTGGATAGAATCTTTTGCTTATTGGGGGTAATTATGAATAAACGATTGTCGTCTGCAATGATTATTGCCGTACTAATTGCAATTGTGCTTACTGGATGTACGGGGAAAACCGGTTCCATCATCCGGCGGAAGATCACGTTGGAAAACGGGAACGTGTATAAGTATTGGTCTTTAGGGGAAACGAATATTTCAGTAAGCGATGTGGATATTGGAAAAGCATCGAAAGAAAAGATTCGCAGTGTGCTGAATGACCCTATTCCCGAGGACGCCAGCAGTAAACCCTTGGACTCAGCGAAGGAGGCTGCCTATCAGGGAGCAACCCTTTTAGATGCAGCGTATGACCAATGGACGCAGGAAGGCTCCTTTGTGGTGGCATACAACAAAGCCGCAGATGCATGGGTTGTTCATGGTCAGCTTAAGGATCGGCTCAGTTATATCCCTCTGGGAATCGTGGTATTCGATGCCTCCACCGGCGAGGTCATTGCCATTTCGTTGGCTGACACTGATCCGTATTGACATTCCAACAGCCGCACCGGAAGGTGCGGCTGTTTTTTCTGCAAATTGACATTCGGTGGGATCGGCGGTATACTAAAGAAAAGTGCGGAATAGCATCTGCGGTGTGATCTACAACGACCACCCCTTCTACTTCCGCAAAAACCTGCAGGGTAACGTCATTGCCATCACCGACTGGGCTGGTTTGACTGTCGCCCGATACACCTACGATGCCTGGGGTAAATGTACCATCGTCGACCTTGCCCGAGCCCACGAAATCGCCACCATCAACCTGACTGTTGTTCCAGCCAGCATATCTGCGTCCGCACCGACCGGTGCGGATATTTTTATAAGCTTTTTCAAACCCGGACAGTCATTGTCCGGGTTGAGTGTTAGACTATTCCTGCAGCCAAAACAGGAAAGGGATGACATATATGGAAGAAATCGAAGTTGTATTGGAGCGTCACGAACAGCGGATCCTTACCCTTGAACGGGAAATGACGGATATGAAAAGTGTGCAGGCCGAAATCCGTTCTATGCATGAAACGCTGGTGACGCTGGCAACAGAACTGAAACACACAAATGAACATCTGGCTCGACATAAACAGCAGATTCAAGACATGAACGCCGCCCCGAAGCAGCGATTGCAACAGATCATTACCGCTATTATTGCCGCTCTTACCGGTAGTATGATCTCTGCTGTTGTGAGCATGGTGTTGTTATGAGAAAAGGTCCGGGCACCGACACCAAAATTGTTGGATGTATTGCAGATGGGGGCGTGTATACCATTGTCGAAGAATCCCAAGGCCCGGGAGCATCCGCCTGGGGAAGACTGAAAAGCGGTACCGGTTGGATCTCGTTGGATTATGTAGATGAAGAAATGCCGAAATAACAGTTGACAAATTTGTTTTAATGCGTTAAACTAATTTTGCAGGTTGAACGCATTAAACTAATTTGGAGGTGCCCTTTATGAAAGTACCGAAGATTTTTGCCAGTGAATACCGTTTTTGCCTGATCCTTTGGGAGCATGAGCCCATCAACAGCACCAAGCTGGCCAAGCTCTGCAAGGAGCAGCTGGGTTGGTCCCGCCCCACCACCTACACCGTGATCCGCCGACTGTCCGAGCGTGGTGTTCTGAAAAATGAGGATACCATTGTTACCACTTTGGTCACGAAAGAGCAGGTCCAGCAGGCGGAAATGGCAGAAATGATGGACAAGACCTTTGAAGGGTCTGTCCCTGCCTTCATTGCTGCTTTCGCCAACAGCAACCGTCTGACCCAGGAGGATATTCAGCAGCTGGAGGAACTGATCCGAAATTACAAGGGGTGATCACCATGACCGATTTATTTACCACTTACTTTTCCGTGGGGATCTTCGGCAGTATTCTCATTCTGGTGATTCTGCTTCTGCGGCCGTTGCTTTGCAAGGCGCCCCGGAATATTCTGTGTATTTTGTGGATTCTTGCGGCTGTACGACTGTTGCTGCCGTTCCAGCTTGAGAGCCGGTTCAGTCTGCAGCCGGCGGATGTGGAGGTGGTTACGCAGGTAACAGCTCCCAGCATTCAGACCCCCGAGGAACTCCAGCAAACCCTCACACCGCCGATGCTCGAAGACATGCCGACCACAGCGCCGGATATCTCGGAAGAGCCATCTGCGACTGTTCCCACCGTCGCCCAAAAGCCCCAGACCACTGCGCCGGTCACCTCCACGCCTGCTGTGGATCACCGGCTGATTCTCTCGGCGGTGTGGCTGGGCGTGGGACTGTCCCTCCTGCTTTATGCCGGGGCAAGCTACTGCATCCTGCGCTTCAAGGTGCGTGAGGCTGTGAAGTGCGACGATGGCGCATGGGAATCCGATGCGATCAACGGTGCCTTTTTGCTGGGATATTTCAAGCCCACCATCTATTTGCCTGTAGGACTGGATCCCTATGACCGGGAATTTATTCTTGCCCACGAGCGATCTCATATCAAAAACGGCGACCCTTGGTGGAAGCTGATCGGTCTTCTGTGTGTCTGCGTACATTGGTACAATCCGCTGGTGTGGCTGGCATATATCCTGCTGTGCCGGGATATTGAGATCGCCTGCGATCAGCGGGTGATCCGCCCTATGGAGCTTGCGTGCCGCAAGGCCTATTCCATGGCATTGCTGAACAGTCAAAAGAAAAGTTCTGGATTCTTCATTTATCCGGTAGCTTTTGGGGAAATCAGCCTGAAGCAGCGGATCAAAAATGTGCTTTCCTACCGCAAGCCTGCACTGTGGATCACCATTGGTGCTCTGATTCTGGTGGCGGTGGTAGCAGTGTGTTTTCTGACCAATCCCAAACCCAAGGATCCCGATACAGACACACTCTCCCAGACTCAAACAACCGAGCCGACAATTACCACCACCGAACCCACCACTGTCCCCCATACGGAGCCTCCTACTACGGAGCCTCCGACTACCGAGCCTCCGACAACAGAACCTCCCACTACAGAACCGCCTACCACGGAGCCTCCCACTACGGAGCCTCCCATCACGGAACCTCCCACTACGGAGCCTCCGACAACAGAACCTCCCACTACAGAGCCTCCTGTTACCAAACCGCCAGTCACCGAACCTATCGAAAAACCCAACCCAACACCGTCCAATCCGGTCAGTAATATCATTGCGGAAGGCAATGTAGACCACGGCCCCGTAACATGGAAGATCACCACCGACGGCGTATTAACACTATCCGGCCGCAGATCGGTACAAGACAACTGGACAACAAATCTGTGGAAGAATTACTCCGACAAAGTCACAAAAATCGTAATTGAAGACGGCATCACCACCCTTCCGAACTATGCCTTCAGCGATATGACCAACGTAAAGGAAGTGTACTTAGGCTACACCCTATACAAAATCGGTGTAGGCGCATTTGCCAACTGTTCTTCTCTGCAGTCCGTCACCATCCCGGAGTCCCTGCTGGAGATTCCGGAGGGTGCCTTCCAAAACTGCACCAGCCTGCGTGATCTGGTCTTCCCCGATGACTGTCGGGTAACCTATATTGGTGTCAGCGCCTTCCAAAACAGCGGTGTCACCAGCTTTGTCACGCCGCCCAGCCTGGAAACCATTGATTTCTATGCCTTTGAAGGCTGCAAATCTCTGCAAACCGTCATTTTAGACGGCGCTATCGTGATGGCCAAAAAGTATTCCTTCTACAACTGCACCAGCTTGAAGCATATCGTCGTGGGCGAATCTGCAGGAAGCTCTTACGACCCCTTCGGCGGATGCTACGCCATCGAAACCCTGGAGATCTATTCCGACGCGGCATTGAGCGGTTTTCAGAATCGTACGGCGTTGAAGTCTGTTATCATTGGAGGTAAGGCCACAGAGGTCCCCTATAATTATTTTAGTGGCTGTACCGCTCTGTCCAGCGTCACCATTACATCCCCGGTAACCCTGATCGATGTTCGGGCATTTGAAAACTGCCGCTCCCTGACCTCTATCACTCTGCCCGATACAGTAACTGAGATTGAAAACAGAGCATTTCGCGGCACCGGACTGACCGAGCTGACCATTCCGGCATCCGTCACAAGCATAGGATGGAGTGTTGTCACCAACTCCAACGTGAGCAAGATCACATTCTTGGGAGATTGTCCTGATTTTCGTAATTCCGTCTTTAGTGAAATGACCCTCACCGTATACTACCCCGGTGATAATCCCACATGGACACCGGACAAACTGAAGGATTATGGCGGAACCGTGACCTGGGTTCCCCAATAACCGCCCCAGGGAGGAATCAAAATGAAAAGAAAGATCCTTGTATCGCTGTTAATGATTTGCCTGATCGCTGTATTGTTTCCTACCCCTGCCAAGGCACAACGCACCGAAGGTATCTTCGGGGAAATGGACTGGCGTGTGGATGACGGCACGCTGTATATCCACGGCGACGGTTTTATGCCCGAAGTCCAGAAAATAGAAGCCCAGCCTTGGGCGAATTATCGAGAAACCATTCATACCGTGGTATTTTCCGGTAAACCGAAAAGTATCGGAGATCGCGTGTGCGAGGGCATGACCAATCTGGTAAACGTGACCATACCAGACACCGTAACCAGCATCGGTATGTATTCTTTCAAGAATTGCACCAGTTTGGAATCCATCACGCTCCCCGACCATTTGGAGATTCTTCACGAGTCCTTTGTCAAGTGCACAAGCCTGAAATCGGTCACCCTTCCGGACAGCGTGTTCCGAATGTCAGGCACTTTCTCCGGCTGTAAGAGTCTGGAGTCTGTCAATGTTCCCAAAAAGCTCAAAGATTTGGGTGCTTCGACCTTCAGCGGCACAGCTCTTAAGTCCTTCACTATCCCCAACAACGTGCAAAACATTTCCTATGGTGTATTTTATGGCTGTTCGCAGTTGGAAACTGTCACCTTTGAAAACGCCATTGAGGTTGTCCCGGAAGACACCTTCGCTTACTGCGCTTCCTTAAAGGAGGTGTATTTCCCTACCACGGTAAAAACCGTGCAGTCTGATGCTTTTTTAAACTGCGCACTGGGGGTAAAAGTCTATTTCGCAGGGGATATGCCCACGTTTTACTTCCCTTGCTTCGCCCATGCATGCCAGCTATGTGCAACCATCTATTATCCTGAAGGAAACCCTACCTGGAGTCCGGAAATCACTGAGCCGATGGAATATCAGCTTGGGGTTTTTGTGGAGTTCAAACCCCACAAATTCCCGGATGCTCCGCCCGTAGAGAATCCCCCGGCAGAAGATCCTCCGGTTACTGAGCCACCTGTTACGGAACCTCCGGCCACAGAACCGCCGATTAATGATCCCCCGGTGACGAAGCCACCGGTGACAGAACCTCCGGTCACTGAGCCGCCTGTTACGGAGCCTCCGATCACGGAGCCGACGATGACGACGCCAACCGTAACGGAACCATCCATTACGGAACCGACTGTGACAGAGCCCACTGTAATGGAGCCGACTGTAACGGGACCGACTGTGACAGTCCCCTCTGCCACAGAGTCGGAATCTATTCCTGCCACAGCCACGCCCCAGCAGCCCAAAACACCATGGCTGGGCGTTGGTATTTTCGCCGCCATAGTGGTGACCGGCAGCGGAATCAGCTTCCTGCTTTTGAAAAAGAAATTCCGCCTCTAAAACCACAAGCTGCAGCCTCAAGAAGACCCGGTGTGTATGAATTCGCTGGAGGCTACTAAAAAACCCCGGGGCTATCCGCGACCAATTTTTGAACGCCCAAAGTGCGGTAAAACGAAATAATGCGTAATTTTAAACCAAAACACCCCGGTATATAGACAAAACCACGTCTTCGCCATTGAATGGGAATAAGTATATAGAAAATGAGCCTTGCGGTTTCTGTGACCACAAGGCTCATTTTTATTGCGGAGGAATTGGTTCCCTTGCCTTATTTCAGCAAGAGCAGCAGCGCGGCTGCTGCCGCACCGTCATCCGGTCCGTCGTATGTACCGACCAGGGTGCGTCCCCAGCCGTAGCCGGAGTAGATATCGCCGTTTTCATAACAGCCCACCTGGGTCCTTCCCCACCCGTAGCCGGAATAGACACAACCGTTTTCGTAGCTGCCGATATGGGTCCTTCCCCACCCGTAGCCGGAATAAACATCGCCGCCGGAATAGGTGCCTACGGTATTTTTTCCCCAGCCGTAGCCGGAATATATGCTTCCGTCGGAGCAGGAGCCAACATGCGTTCTGCTCCAGCCATGACCGGTATAAATATCAGTTGCCATTTGTCCTACCTCCCAGTGTAAGCCATCGTTTTCCGTTCAATCAGGGAATGTGGTGCACCACAGAGCGTTTCCGCCGGTATGATTCACGCCGTGCATCGCCGCGCTGTGCTTCTGCGACGGCACCAGCTGCATTTTTCCCGGCTGTTGGTGGTGATGCCAGGTGTAACCGGGCAGAGGCTTTTCCTCCTGGATGAGCCTGCGCTCCGCTGCGGTAAACCGGGCCGCCAACGCCGGATTTTCCCCGACGGCAGCCTTCAGCTGCGCCCTGCACCATGCAAAATGCGCCTCATGCTGGCTGCCCCGTCCCTTCCAAAGGGACGCGGGCATATTGGTATCCGGTTCAAAGGCTGCGTCGAACTTTGGGAAGATGCCCTCCACACGCACATCGCCGATGACCACCGTGTCCCGCTGGAACCAGGTGCCGTTATAGGTTTCCCCGTCACGGATGCTGTTATTGGTCTTGAGCCATACGGAACCGTCGGGACGCAGCTGACATTTCTTCAGTGTCTTCTCCGACCAGCCGGTTTTGCGCTGCAAACCGGCGCACTCTTCCCCGGTGAGCTCCCGGGCACCCAGATAGCCCCCGTCGGGGGTGAGGAACGAACCGCTTCCGGCGGGCGCGTCCTCAAGGATGGCACGTTTTGCCTCCTGCAGCAGCTGAATATATTGGGCGAGCCGATCGCCGCCGCGGCTGCCGAGCTTTTTGATCTCCATCAGCGCCTGGTCCTGCCTTGCCACGCAGCGGGCAGACACCTCATCAAAGCGGTCCCGCTGATTTTGCAAACGGTCAAGCTGCTGCTGTGCCTGCTCATAATCATGCTCACATTGGGCAAGCCTCCGGGACAGCGCCTGGGAGGGGCCATCTTCGGTGCGTTTTGCCTTTTCCATCTCCTCCCGGACCGGAAGGAGGGCTTTGTAAGTCTTGTCACGGATCGCTTCCGCTTCCGTGATCCCCCGGTTCAATGCGTTGCGGGCTTCGGTCAGCTGGGTATCCCGGTCTGAAACTGCGGCCTCCAGCGGCGGCGGAAGGGCTTCCCACTGCTCCCGGAATTGCCGGATGCGGTGGATTTGGGCATAGATCACCGCCATATGCTCACACCTCCATCTCGCTCTGCTCCAAAAGAGCAGCGGAACGGCAGATGCGGTCTGCCAAAGCCCGGGCGGTCGCCACCTGCGTCTGGATATCCTGCGCCATGGTGTTCAGCCGGCTGACCACCAGCCTGCCGGCATCATCCTGCATGGCGTGGTCTGTCTGGTCGCACATTTTGATCAGAACGGCGGATTTCTGTGCCATCGTGTCGCAAAAATCCGACAGCTTTTCGGCAAACCGCTCCATGGTAACGGGGTCACGATCAATGATATTGTCCATGCTGCGTCCCCCTTATTTCGTGGCTTCCAGACCGTCCGCATAGTGCTGCAGGAGCTTGGTCAGATCTGCCATATCCCCTTGATACCGGTCGATGGTATCGAAGATTTCTCCCATGCAACGGTCGATCTCCCGGATGCCGTCGTCGGAAAAGCTTTTTTTCAAGGTATTCAGTTCCGATTCCAGTTCCTTGGCCTCCGTCAGCATCGTCAGGCACAGCATGGCGATCTCCCGAACCAGAACCCGTATCTCATGATAGTTGGAATGGATCATTTGCGCATTTTATTGCGAAAATTGTCCATCAGCTCCTGCTGTGCCTTACCCTTGATCTTTTGGGAAGTGCCGCATTCGCTGAGGCTTCCGTCCAGCAGCTTTTCCAGCTCCTCCACCAGGTTCTTGCCCTCGGTAATATAGAACTGGGAGCCGGGATCTGCCAGCACATCGGATGCGGTATCCAGACGTGATTTCATGGATGCCAGGACACTTTTCATATTCGTCTCAAAATCATTCAGCTTGTCGCCAAAGGCCTGCCGTGCTTGGGGATCTACGTTGATCAAATTCTCAGCCATGTTGCGATCCTCCTTACATTGTGTCAAGCAGCGCATTTGCGTACACGCAAAGCTGCTGAGCGATCATGCTGATGTCGTCTTTCCGCTCTTCCACGGCCTGGTTGATTTTGACCACCGTGTCGCAAACCTCCGCAAAGCTGTCATCCTGCCAGGATTGGGACACGGTTTTCAAGTCCTGCGCCAGCTGTCCGTTCAGCTCTTCGATCTTTTTCAGATCCTCCAGCAAGCCTTTGGCAAGCAGCAGGATCTCTTTGGGGTTGGTGACAAGTTGTGTACCTGCAGGCATAGATATTCCTCCGATTTTTACAGATAGGGGATGAACCGCTGACCGTTGCCGCCCATGTACTCATAAACGGCGCTGATCTGGTCGCCCTCGTCCGCCATATTTTTCAGCACCTTGGTGTAGTAAAGGAATGCGCCGCCCTGCTCCGGTGCCATGGGCAGAGCGAAACGGTGATTGAAGTTGCCGCCCAGCTTGATGCGGTTCATATTTTTCAGACTGTTGGCGCTGTTCACCGCCAGCAACGTATGGAATCCCAGCTTCCAGCCATCACGGATGAGCAGGAACAGATCCTGGGTGGCGTTGTAGCCCAGCAGGCCCTCGGTGCTGCCGATGCTCTTGGGGCAGGTCACAGGCAATGTAGCAGGTGCGCCCAGCTCCTCCAGGGTCTCCGTCGCCTCCATGCTGGTGATGCCCAGCGCCTGCCGGAACGCCTGGATGGAGCTGTCGTATCGGCTTTGGGGCTGCTGTTTTGCCTGCAGCGCATCGGATTTGGCGATGGCCTTGTCGATGCTGGCCATCAGGTCGTCCATGTCCAGCTTGCCGGCAGCGGGCTTTTTCTGAGGGGCTTCTGCCTCCGGGGCAGCGGGTGTCTGAGTCAGTGCTGCCCATGCCATGGCCTGGGTGTTGGTGTCGTCATCCATCTTCTTGTAAAGATCGTCAGCGCCCAGGCACACCACAAAGGTGCGCTCCGACTCCGGGAAGCCGTCTTCCTCATCCTCCTCCAGGCTCTTGAGCAAATTCGCCTTCAGACCGATATAGCGGCAGATCTGAGGATACTCAGTGTAAAACTCTGCCTGATCTCCAAACTCCTCAGCCAGGGAGAGGACAAGCTCCTTGTTTTTCTTGTAGAACATACTGGCACGGGGCACCAGAACCACCACATGGTAATCGTGGCGCAGGGCATTGCGGATGGTGTTAGCCACCAGGGGACCCCGCAGCTCATTCTGTCCGCCCACCAGCAGGATATTTTCGCCTTCATCCTCGCTCTTGAGGCTGAAGCTGAAGCACTTGCCCATGCCCCGGGGAGAGCCGATATAGAATCGCTGACCCTCGTTGGGCTTCATGGGATTGCGCTGCTCATAATGGGCGATACTTTCCTCGGAGTAGGTCAGCCGTGCAGGACCCTCGTAGATCTCGCAGGGATAGCTGCCGGGACCTGCCTTTTCCCGGACGGCCTGAATGCTGGTGCGGAAGGCATCCGTGGGGGCATAGAGGCTGCTGATGTGGTCGAAATGCACCAGACGGGTCTTGGGATCTTCGGGATTGCGCTCCTCATGCTTGTAGATCATGGTGCCGGCAGCGGCTGCGGGCATGGAGCCGATGGCAGCGGCGATATCCTCGTTCACCGAAGACATATTATAGACCCCCAGGGTATCCTTGACCTGATCGATGGCATTTTTCAGAGAAATGCGCACATACATATCGCTGGCGCAGCCGGAGAACCCCCCCAGTGCCGAATACTTCTGGTCGGAAAGCAGGATATTGATGCCGGTATAGCGGGCCTGGGCGATGATATTCTGCATATACTGCTTATAGTTCGGGTCGTCCATCAACGCCTGGGACATCAGATGCGCCTCATCCACCAGCACCAGCAAACGGGGCAGCCGGTGACCCATTTGCCGGTAATCCCCGAAGTCCTTGGCACCGGCATTCTTGAACAGCCGCTGGCGACGGGCGTACTCGATGCGCAGCTCGTCCACCACGCTGTAGGTAAGCACATCCGACTCATCCATGACGATGTGCCGCAGATGGGGCAGCGGATTGCGCTTGTAGAAATCGAAAGAGGTCAGCTTATAGTCGATCAGCCACATCTCCAGCTCCTGGGGACTGTAGTGAACGGCGGCGCTGTTGATAATGGTGTGCAGCAGAGAGGTCTTGCCGGCACCGGTGCCGCCGATAATGAGTCCGTAGGACTTCAGATCGCTGTCAAGCACCAGCTCCTGCACATTACCCTGGGAATCCACAGCAAAGGGGAAGCGGATCTCCCTGACGGCGCTGCTATTAAAGGGCTGCGCCAGATACTGGGCAGGCAAAAGGTCGAAAAATCCGTTTTTCACCGGCGGACGGTAGCTGTACGCCTCGTTGAATTCAGCCAGGAATTCCTCGGAGGGAGTGACCTCCATACGGCGCAGGAGGGCATCCAGATCGCCGTCATGATACACGCATTTTTCGCCCCGGTACTCCAGACGGCGACCTTCCTGGCATTTGTAAAACAGCTCCCTGGCACTTTCGTTGATGGGATCCTTTTTGCACCGGGACACCAGAATGGTAAAGCCGCAGGCATTGGCCTGGCTGATGAGGGTGTGCAGATCGTCCAGCGCCTGGGGGCTGAAGCCATAGGGAAAGTCGTGAATGACCAGGGTGGTGTAGGGGATCTTTTCCTTCACATCCGGCTGAGCGTTGTACTGGGTGGTGTCGATCATGCCGGTGACGGTCAGGGTCTGGCGAACCTTGGTCACATACTGACGCAGCTGCGCCATGGTCTTGGTAATGTCATCGTTTTGCGTGATCAGACTGCACACGCCGCAGCCGCCCTGCTCCTTGGTGAGCTTGATCAGCTCCTTCATATTTTTGCCCAAGCCCTTGGGGTCGATGAAGAAGGAGCGGGTGGATTTCAGGGGCATAAAGCGCATCTGGCGCAGTACGATATCCCGGTAAAGACCGGCAGGCTCGTACACGCCGTCGTCGGTTTCCGCCCAAAGGATCAGATAATAGTCGATCAAAAAGGTTTCCGGGATCACGAAGCCCTTGACCTTGGGGTTGTAGAAGGAAAACTGCCGAGCAAAGGGATCCAGAAATTCGGCGTGGGTCTGGGCACTGTCCGGGGGCCATTTGTAGTGGTTCAAGTCCTTGGCCAGGGTCAGACTCCGTGCCATCAGCAGCTCCGCAGGCAGCTTGGCAGCGGGGGTATAGTGCAGCCAGCCCTCGGGCTTGCCCATGAGCGGACCGACCTCCCGCAGCTGCTTTTCGATGGTCTTAATCCGGGGATCGGTCATCAGCTTCTGCTTCCGCTGGTCGAGCTTTGCCCGCAGGGGCTTGTTTTCTGCCGTTTTGGCGTCCAGCTTTTTCTGCATGGCTGCAAGGAGCTGATCCTTTTCCTTCTTCATCTTGACGGCTTCCGCCTCGCAGAATTTCTTGAAGTTGGGGATCAGGCTATCTTCCTCCCGTGTCCAGCGCTCCTTCGCCTCCTCAAGCTGCAGCCAAAGCTCGCCGGCAGCCTGGTTGTTGGTTTTCCAGCCGTCCAGACCGGTGAGCTTTTTGATGCCGCCCACGATGCTGTCGTCGTGGATCCGCTGGTGGACGATCTTCATATGGTCAATGAATCGGGGGAGATCCTTGATGGGCTTAGGCTGGGAGATGTTGTTGAAATTGACCTTGTATTTCGGGTAAAAATCCTCCAGCATATCGATCAGATCGTTGATGACCCCCAGCTCACGCAGGAGCTGATCGGACCTTTCCAGCATTCCTTCTTTTTGCGCGTCGGATGCGATCTTATATTTCGTATGCAGCTGCTCTTCCGCCTGCTTGAATTCCGCCATTGCGGCATCGGCAAATTCCCGTACGGCCAATTCGTGCCGGTAGCCGTCGTAGTGGATATCCAAAGCATCGCCCAAATAATTCGCCAGCTGGTCAGTAAGACGATAACTCAATCTCTCTTGCACGTTTCATGCCCCCATTCTTCGTTTTCTTCCGGCTCCCGGACCGCATTAGCCATATCCAGGGATTCCCGGCATAGCGCCTCCAGCTCATCCATGGCGCTGTCCAGCATATCGATCTGCGCCAGCATCGGTGTGCACCAGGACTGACCGAAGCGGATCTGGGCCGCGCATTGCCAATCCTTTCCCTGCAGCGCATTCCAGTTTTCCTCCAGGTCGGCGCGGATATTTCTGATCGTATTCACGGGACGGAATTCCCCTTTCTGCCGGTAGGCTCATAGGCAAACTCGGCATAGCCGTATTTTTCGTAAAAATGCGCCACCAGGTTACCCTTTTTCGGGTACAGTGCCGCGTATTGATAGCGCAGGTTTGCAAGTGCCGAGGTAAATACCTCTTGCGTCCGCAGCGCACCGCCCAGCCGGAGCATGAAGTTGCGGTGCTTGCATTCCAGGTGACGCACCAGCTCCGCTTCCAGCTCTGCGGCGTTGGACAGAAGCGGCTCCCGCCTGGGCCAATCTCTGGGGCACCGGGGGTACGCCGTTTTGTCCCAGGCGTGCCGTCGGGCTGCGGAGGCATCACCCATCAAAAATTCAAAATCCTTCACCAGCCGGTTTTCCGTGAAATTGCTGTCCCAGGTGACATCCACATGGTACGCCACCCGATCCAATTTCACCATATTCCACGCATGACCCTCGGAAATGCCGTCGGTAGGGCCGTTCCCGATGACCACGATGCAGGAGATGCCCAGCCGGTCGCACAGCAGGCGAAATGCCCGGGCATAGCCGTCGCAGACACAGCGGCGGTTGAGCAGAGCGCCGACGATGGTGTGGGCTTCACGGGCCGCTTTGGGATCGGAGCCGCAGTGATCGTAGGTGATGGAGGCTGCCAGGTAATCATGGAGAAACCGCACCTGCTCTGCCTTGCTTTCGTATTTTTTGGCAGCGGTGAGGATCTGTGCCACCCGTTCTTTCAGCAGGGCATAGGTCTGCCGGAATTCCTCGGGGGTGTAGATATTGTTGCTGGTGATCCATGCCTTGCTCCCCACTCGCTTGAAGTGGAAATGGGTACGTTCCACATGGAAAAGATGGGGATTGTCCTCCACCACCGCCAGCACCAGATCCAAAAAGGAGGTGCCATCGGGGGTGACAAATTCCGTCCCGGGCATGGTGAGGCAGACCTCCGCCGAGCCGGTCAGCCACGCATCGTAGATCTCCCGATACCACTTCCTGTCATCGGGGGACAGACGGGCGAAATAGTAACGGCTGCCCAGCTTAAAGGTTTCCAACGGTGGGAGCTCAGGTGACTTCTTGTTCCAAAAAAACACCTGCAACACTCCTTTTTAAAATCACATCATTCTGCCGGTACGCCGGCATCCCGGCGCAGCTGCGCAAGCTTGGCTTCCTGCTGGGACAGCGCCTGACTCCATTTGGCTTCCTCCTGGCGGCAGACGGCGAGCTGCTGATACAGCTGTTCCCGGTCGCCTTCCCCCTGGGACAGCGCCCGTTCTTTTTCCCGCAGACCACGGCTTGCCAGCTTCAGTCGGCGGCGCAGCTCCTCCTGCTCCCGCAGCCCCTGGCGCAGCGCCACATAGGCATACAGCCGGTCACGGGCAGCAGCCAGCGCCTCCGGACGGAGCATTGCCGCCACAGAGATATCATCCTGGCTGCAGCGCTGGGTCAGCACCGGAAGGAATTGCCGCAGCTCCTGTACCACATGGTCGCACCCCTGCTCCAGAGCTCTTGTGCTCAGATTGGCATAGAATTCGTCCAGATCCTCCGGGCAGGGATAGGAATTGTCCACGCCGTCCGTGCCGATCCAGATGGCTGCGGCAGGCTCAGCCAGCCACACCCAGCGAAACTCGTCGAGGGCATCTTCATCGCACAGGGAGGTGGTCACATTCACATCACATTTCTCATTCCAGGGGATCGGACGGGAGATATTGCCCCGCTCATCCATGGCGACACATTCCCCGTCGCCGCAGCGCAGCGCCAGGGCACCTGCCGCCGTTTCCAGCACCGCAATGAGGGTGGCGCCGTAGGCGTGCTCCACATGGCGGCCGGCTCGGTAATGATCCCGGTATTTTTCGGGTACATTTTCCAGCTCACCTTCATCAAAGGGAGTCTGGGCGTAGTCGTCCAGAACCGCAAGCCGCCAGTCGGTCACGATCCTGGCACACAGATCCCGGGCAGCCTGCTCCCGGTCCGAAGGGAGCTCCCCCGGGGCAAATTCGGCGCAGGCCCGGACAGTCACCTGGCAGGCCAGCCGGGAGCCCCGATCGCTGCGGGGGAAGGAGGCGCTGCCGTGCCCATCGGAAACGGCGATCAGCCGAAAGTCCTCTGCCTGATGGCAAAGGGAGCTGTCCTGGCAAACCGTGCCGTGCTTGATGTGGCTGTGCCCGATGCAAGTGACAGCCAGCAGACCGGAAGCCTGCTCTTGCTCGGCTTCCGTGTTTTCCCGGGGTGTTGACGCATCTGCGGAAGCCGCCACTACCGTGGGCTTTTTTATCTTCCGCCGGCGCTTAAAACACCCCAATAGCTTTTGGAATATGTCCATTGCTGCCATGACAGGTTACCACTCGATATCCCAAAGACCACCGTCATCGTTTTCCGGCTCATCCTCAACGATCTTGACGATCTCCTTTGCCACCTGGTTGCCGCTGTCGTAGCTGTTGTCCTCGCTGCCGGTGTCGATGCTGTCATCGACGCTGTCATCGCCATTGTCATCGCTGCGATCGTCGATGACCTCGGTGGTCTTGCTGCGGCTCTGGATGGTGGAGGAAACCACCGCCAAACGGGTCAGCAGCTTCTTCAGGTCGCTCTTTTGACCATCGTATTTCAGCACAGTTTCCATGCTGCCGGTGAATTCGGAAAGCACATAGGTGGCGGCACCCTCTACAGAAATGGCCACCTTCACCGCATGACGGAACCAATTGTTGTGCTGCAGCAGCTTCAGACCGGAAACATAGTCATCGGTGGGCTCACCGTCGGAAAGGAGGATGATCACCGGCGCATAGTTGCCTGCGGCATTGTTCATGAAGGCGTTTCTGCTCAGCTTGCTCTCCAGCTCCCGGAAGGCAGCGCCCATATCGGTCAGTCCGCCGGCGGAAACGTCATTCCATTCAAAATCCTCCAGGGACATGGGACCGTTGGCACCGGTAGCCCACTTGCAGCCGGAGGAAAACTCCAGCACAGCCAGCTTGATCTCCGCGTCGCTCTGCTCATCGGAAATATCCCGAAGCAGGGGGATCATCTCTTCAATGGCACCGTTGACCTTGCCCATGTTGCCGTTGATGGCCATGGAGCCGGAGCTGTCGATCAGCAGGAACAGCGTCATAACTCTTCTGGGAATATGCAAATCGATCATAGTAATTTCTCCTTTTTTGTGTTATTTTATCTCGAAGGAACTGCCCAAAACAGTACCTTTTATTCCGGCGATCACCGGCATGGATTCCCGGGGCGGCAGGTCTACCGCCTGCCCCTTTGTGGTGACACATTTCCACACAGCGTGGCTGTCGTTGGTAATGTAGTAGATGCCGGGACGGTCCTCCCGTGCGTGGACGGTAAGCACCGGCATGAGAGCCTCCCGATCCAGACAATCCTCCACCTGGCAGCGGATGATGCGCACGCCGGGATGCAGGAGAAGCGCGTGCTTTTTCATCTGCAGGCGATTGCGGATGGGGATCTCCCGGCTGCACAACGGGCACCAGGCAGGAAGCTGATTGACGATCATCTCGTTGCCGCAGGCACAGGTAAATACGCTGCTTCGGAAACGGGAGATGATCGACATCCAATCCCGTTCCAGGATACGGGGCTTGCCATATCGGTCCAGCTGGGGATCGTAGGTCATGCAGGGCTTGGAGAAGCTGGCGATAAAGGCTCCCTGGACATAGTCCGGAAGTGCCTCCCAAACCAGTTGGGAATGGGCGGCCAGCGCCGGATTGGGACGGTTTCGGGTGTCCGCCGGGTCGAATATGAACAAAGGCTTTTTCCCGTAGAACAGCCGCTCGTGCTCTTCAGTCATGCACGGAGGCGTGGAGTATTGTCCCTCCAGCGGATGGAGCGCCACAAACATCATAAACAAAATGACCGACATGGAAAAACGGTCCGTGTGCTTATCCGGCATTTTCTGCCCCAGCACGATCTCCGGTGCCATATACCGCTGCTTGCCCAAAATGCCCGTATGGTTGCCCTGGTAGAGGGCGTTGTCGTTGTCGCAGATGAGGCACTCGCCGGTGTCCGGGTCGAAGAAGAAGTTTCCGTCATTGAGATCCTGGTAGGCATAGCCCTGATTGTGCAGGATCCGGAAGGCGGACACCAAATTGAGCATGGCATCCAGCCGGACGGCGTAATTTTTGAAGCGCACCTTCCGTCCGATCAGCAGCTTGGAAAGCTCCTGAAACCGGGGCGGACGCAGCGCCATGATGTATCCGAAGGAACCGTTTTTGATCTCGGTAACGTCCTCCGGCCAGAGAAATTCCGGCGAAGGGGAGCCTTTTTCCACGTTTGCGCTGACGTTACGGTAAAAATCATCCAGTTTTTCCGGTGTTTTGAAGACCTTTGTATGGTACCATTTCAGTGCCTTCGGCTGTCCGTCGTAGCTGACCAGATACACCGTGCCCTGACCGCCGGCACCCAATTCCTTTTCAATGATGACGATGCGATCGTTTTTGGTTCGCAGCCTTGCCCCGATGGGTGGCTTACCCATAAAAGCCACTCCTTTCCTCTGTGCAGGATATTTCTATAGGATAGTTTACCACAATAATCACAAAAATGGAAGCTGAAATATCGGGAAATTCGGAGAATTTGCTTGACTGTGTGTATCGGGGCATGCTAAAATCGGAGCATTGAAAGGGAGGTAGATGTGCCATGGATCATCCTAAAACACTTTCTGCGGCGTTGTGCCGGATTTTTAACGAGGTAGGTGCTGCGGCTTGGAGCAACCCGGAACGGCTTCCTGCCCTTTTGGCGGATTTCGCGCCGAATCTGAAGGCCGAGCGGGTACAGATAGAGCTCCTGTCCAAATCCGGCTGCGCAAGGCAGCTGTCAGCCGCTCCGGGGCTTTCCGATGATAGTATCCAGCGCTTGATCGCTTCGGCGGTGGCTACGCTCAGCAACGATTATCTCATGGACCCCCGGAAAGCGGAGGAGCTGTGCAGGATCTATGTGTGTGCGCTGAACGGTCAGACCTATGTTGCCGATGCGGCACCCACCGCTGCCGCTCCTGCGCCCCAGCAGCCCCAGGCAACGGCGCAGCCCCAGTTCCGAATGAATGTGGAGGATGTGTTTCGGATCGTCGGACGTGGTATGGTAGTCACCGGTCGGGTACGTGGTACATCGGTGCGCGTGGGCGACTCGGTGATCCTGGTCTGCGCCGGCGGAGCGCAGCACACCGCAACGGTTCAGGGGATCGAGAGCCATCAAACCCTCCGGGATAAAGCCGATCCGGGGGACGCAGTGGGCATTTTGCTTTCCGGACTCCGGCCGGGGGATATCCATGCCGGCGACCTTCTGGTGGCAGCCCCAGCTTTTCACCGGGCAGGCACTGCCATTGAGATCCCCCGATTCCAAATGGATATCGACGGTGCGTTCCTCGTCCCGGGGCGTGGCATGGTGGTTACCGGTTGGGTGCTTGGCGCATCGATCCGGGTGGGTAATGCAGTTACCGTCCTCCGGGCCAACGGAACGCAGCGCACCGCAACAGTTCGGGGCATCGAGAGTAACCATACGCTCCTGGACCGGGCTGATCCGGGGGACGCAGTGGGCATTTTGCTCCATGGGCTCAAAGAAAGCGAAGTTGCCGTGGGAGATCGGCTGGTTTTCTTCGCCTGGTAGCAAAAGCTTGTGCCCCGCCGAAAGGAATTCCACCGGAGAATGGGAAAAACACCCATTCTCCGGTGCTTTTTTGCATAAAAAACCACCGGTACGGTGGTTCAGACGGTCAAAAAACCTGTCATTGCGAACCAGTGACCGATGTCACTGGTGTGGCAATCCCCTAAATAGGAGTGAAATGCTGGTTTTTGACTAAAAAAAGTTCGAAAAACTCGGGGATTCCCACGCCAGTGTGCGCACTGGCTCGGAATGACACCACTTTTTTGACACGCTCAACCACCGGTACGGTGGTTATGATTATCTACACGGCAAAAATACCCTGCATGGAAAGAGGAATTTCCGTGTACCGCAATACACGCACCGACCGCAATGCTGTCAAGGAGTAAAAAGCTCTCGTTGGTGCCAAAAATCCCGGTATCCCACCCAAAGTCCCACCCTTTTTTGAAAAAATCTCGGCATACCTACCCCATTTGCATGGTTCGGGTGGGGCATAATCCGTGAAAGTCTTTATAATGTATATTACACCCCTTTAGGTATCATTCAGAAAGGGGTACATCATTACAAATATGAATTTAGGAGGAAAAGACAATGGCAAAGCATAATTGCGCGATCTGCGGTGCGGAGATCGGTTTACTGTCCGAGCAAAAACTGGAGGACGGCAACTTCATCTGCAGAAAGGTCTGCAGTAAAAAGACCTTTAAGGTTTTCAACAAGGTAAACGCAACTTTGGGTGATGTGACCGCGCACTTCGAGCAGGTGGAACAGGGCACCAAAATTTGGCAGAGCGTCTTTGTCCCCCTGATGGGCACCAAGAACAAGGAGGAAAAGCTGCACCAGCTCCACGGTCTTAAGGGCGTTCTGGGTTATGTTTCTCCCTCCACCGGCTTGATGGCGCTGATCGAAAACCGTTATAAGATCTTCATTTTCGGCAAAACCACTACGGCCTGCGTGTATCGCATTGCGGATCTGTATGACTACGAATACGACTGCGAAACCAGCAGAAACGCAGAAGGCAGAGAAGAAAAGAAGCATTTCTGCACGTTCACGTTCCGCAACACCACCGGTATGTATGCGCCCCGTATTGAGATCGGCAGTCTGTCCGATTTCATCAGCATCGAGAAGTATTTCAACACGCTGTTCGGCATTCAGAAGACCCTGCGCAACTCCGTAAACAACGTTAAGCGGCAGGTGGAAGCGGCAAAGGCCGTCACCTCCGCGATCAAGGCCGCCGCAGACGGCACACTGAACGAAGAGCAGGGCGCTGCCACCGCCGAGGCGCTGGACGCTTCCGTCTACGGCGACAGAACCGAATGGATCCGGAAAGCCGACGAAACCCTGGCAGCGTTCCGGTGATCCGATCGGTATTTCCATCTCCATGAAAAGGAGGATGATTTCATGCAAAAGATCCATCATTTATTGCGCAGAAGCGGCAGCATCTTCTGCGTGGCTTCCCTTATTTGCGGGCTGCTGCTGACGGGCTGTATGTCTGATTTGCCGGAGCAAACGGTTCCCACGGGATCCGTCCCTGCCGGCACGGAACCCTCTGTCCCCGAAGAAACAGTACCTACCATAGAAGCTGTTCCCCCGATGGATGCCGCCTCTCTGGTATCCCTGCGGCAGACGATGATCGGAACGCCCCAGGGGTTTGCCGTGGGGTATTTCGGCTATATGCTCCCGGACGGTGACAAGCCCATTGATCCCTATGCTGCCATGGCCAGCGTGGCGCCGCAATTGTGCGAGAACCTGCCCTTCCTGCTGCAGATCCCCAAGGAAAATGTAGTAGGAACCGATGGCAATCTGTTCTGCGTTGTGCCTGCGGATGAGAATTCTACCGTTGCGGTGAATTTCTGCAGGTGGGATGAATCCGCCGAAAGCTACGCCGATCCTGAGGTTCTTTACCGCAGCGAAACCGGCGACCCCTTCCTTCTGTTGACCACCAGCACCGCCTGGTGCATGGAAACCGAAGTGATCATCACCGACACCCAGGGAAATGTGACCATCTGGTATCCTTTCGTGGACGAAAATAACCGCATCGGCGCGCTGTGCAACGGCGAAGGCACCAGTCTGTACTACGATTTTTCCCCCTATGACCGGCTGAACTACGAGAATCTGCTGGGCGGCGCACCCATTGAGCTGGTCGGCACCTGGGAACGTGCCTGGACAGAAGTGGAAGGCGATAAGGTCGCATCCACGCCCGGTGTCTGCACGGTGGAAATTACAGCCGTGGGCACGGACACCTACCGAATCAGCTACAAGGACAAGGAATTCCCGGAGGATAATTTCTCCGACAGAGAAATGACCATTATCCTGGGTGAGCTGTACCCGGACTGCGGCAACAATCAGTGGTACGCGGAAGTGTCCGCACCGGAGGATGCAGGCATCCACCATACGGTTACCCTGCTGGACGACGGAACGCTTCTGATGCAGTACAGCTGGGAAATGGACGGCATGCCCTGGGTCAGCTATGGATGGTATGAGCGAATTGATTGAGGCAACCTATTGATAGGTACCAATCGCATCCTCGCTTTACCGCTGACTATGTAGAAAACCGGCCGAACGGACTTTCGTCCGCTCGGCGGATAATCTTCTTTAACTGTTTGTTCTTTTCCCAGTATTAAATGGATTTCCAGTTTAACCTACATCTCTCAATCATGCGAAGATCACCGACCTATTGACGATACTTGCTCTTCCACTGTCATTTCCGATCTGTTGTAGAAAGCG
>JAZNRS010000149.1:0-3026 GCA_045590815.1 Faecousia sp. | reverse complement strand
CCACCAGATCAGCATCAATGTGAAGCTGCTTATTATCCAAGAGATCGGAGGCTTGCACCTTCAGCTTGCCACCCTCGGGGGTGACCTTACCCACCATGCCTTTGATGTAATGCACGCCGTATTCCTCCACCGCACGGCGGTAGAATTCGTCGAAGTTCTTACCCGGTGTACGCACGTCGATGTAGAAAACGTACACATCGGTGTCGGGGTACTTATCCCGGGTGAGCATGGCGTGCTTGGCGGTGTACATACAGCAGATCTTGGAGCAGTAGGGCTTGCCCCGATCGTCGGAGCAGCGGCTGCCCACGCACTGAATGAACACGATCTCCTTAGGAGCCTTGCCGTCAGACAGACGTTCCAGATGACCCTTGGTGGGGCCGGCGGCGTTCATCACACGCTCCAGCTCCAGAGAGGTGATCACGTCCTTGCTCTGGCCGTAGGCATACTCGCCGTAGTTATCCAGCTTGATGGTATCAAAACCGGTGGCCACCACGATGGCGCCATATTGCTCAGTAATGATCTCATCCTTCTGGGTGTAATCGATCGCACCCACCTGGCAGAACTTCTCGCAGATACCGCACTTGCCGGTCTTCAGCTTGATGCAGGCGGTGGGGTCGATGACGGGCACATTGGGAATGGCCTGAGCAAACGGCGTATAGATGGCGCTTCTGGTATTCAGGCCACGGTTAAACTCGTTCAGGCTCTTCTTGGAGGGGCACTTTTCCTGACAGACACCGCAACCGGTGCACTTGTCCAGATCCACGTAGCGAGCCTTCTTGCGAATGTCCACGGTGAAGTTGCCCACGAAGCCGGAAACACTCTCCACCTCGGAATAGGTATGGATGGTAATATTCTCGTGAGAGGCGGCCTCCACCATCTTGGGGGTCAGGATACAGGCAGAGCAGTCCAGCGTGGGGAAGGTCTTGTCAAGCTGGCTCATACGACCGCCGATGGAGGGGGTCTTTTCCACGATGTCCACCTTGTACCCCGCGTCGGCAATGTCGATGGCGGTCTGGATACCGGCGATACCACCGCCGATGACCAGCGCCCGCTTGGTGACCAGACTCTCGCCGGCCTGCAAGGGAGCGTTCAGATGCACCTTGGCAACGGCGGCACGCATCAAAATGGTGGCCTTTTCGGTGGCCTCAGCCATGTCCTTGTGGATCCAGGAGCAATGCTCACGGATGTTGGCGATCTCCACCATGTAGGGGTTCAGACCGGCACGCTCGGCGGCCTTGCGGAAGGTAGCCTCGTGCATTCTGGGAGAGCAGGAGCAGACCACAATACCGGTGAGCTTCTTCTCCGCGATGGCGGCGGCGATTCGGGACTGACCGGCCTCGGAGCACATATAGGGATAATCCTCAGCGTGGACGACACCCTGCTCCAGCAGAGCCATCTCCACGACCTTCTTTACGTCAACGGTAGCCGCGATGTTGCTGCCGCAGTGACATACAAATACACCAATTCTCTGCAATGTGCTCACCTCCGATACTTTCTGAATGCGCTCATGAGAAGCTGCTGCGGAATTTCCTCGTCCAGCAGTTCGGGGATCTCGTCGGGGGACAGATACTCCTGCCCACGCTGACGGATGACCACCTGCCGTGCCGCGTCAATGAGCTTGCCGGGCTTGACGTTCCGGGGGCAGCGCTCGATGCAGGCAAAGCAGCTCAGGCACTTGTACAAAGACTTGGAGGCAGTCAGCGCCTCGATGTCCTCATTGATCACATAGGACACAAACTGATGGGGCTTGATGTCCATTTCATTGTAGGAAGGGCAGGAAGCGGAGCACTTGCCGCACTTCATGCACTTCAGGGGATTGACCCCGCTGATTTCCTTGATCAGCTCGGCCTGCTTATTCACAGCGCTCCCTCCTTCACACCCAGAGCCTCCGCCAGCAGCTCGGTGAAGTAGATCACCGGCAGCTTGCCGCTCTTGTTCAGATTATACTTGCACAGCGGGCAGGCGGTGACCAAACAGTCCGCCTCGAAGCCCTTGGCGCTTTCTGTAATCTTGTCGCACATGGAAGTCGCCAGCTCCGGCTCCTTCAGGCTGATGTAACCGCCGCAGCACTCGTTGCGGTAGGGGTAGATCACCGGCTCAGCGCCGATGGCACGGATGAAATCCTCCAGAATGGTAGGATCCTCCGCATTGTCGAAAGCCATCACATCGCTGGGACGCAGCAACAGACAGCCGTAGTAGGCACCGATCTTCTTGCCGGTGAGGGGATTGACCACCTTTTTCTTCAGCTCGTCAAAGCCCACCCGGTCACGGAGCACCTCCAGGAAGTGCAGCACCTTGGTTTCGCCCTTGTAGGGCTCCTCCAGCGCCATATAGTTGTTGGCACGGAATTGGGTATCCTCCACATTGGCCATATCGTCGTTGACCCGCTTCAGAACATGATAGCAGGCAGAGCAAACCGCCACCAGATCCTGCCCCTTTTCCTTGGCGTCGTTCAGCGCCCGGACAGAGGGCAGCTTGCTGGCGATCTCGTCAGCGCCCAGGGGATACACGCCGCCGCAGCACTGCCAGTCCGCAGGCTCTTCCAATGTGAAGCCCAGAGCCTCAGCGGATGCTCTTGCGTAGGCGTCCAGATCCTTGGCCTTGGTACGCAGGGTACAACCGGGGAAATAGCTATAAACCATATCAACCATCCTTTGTCAGAAATTGAAAACGGAATTACATACCATTTTAGTAGGTAGATATCGATACTTCCATATCGATAGTCCATATATTATACCTGCAATTCCCGAAAAAAGCAAGTATTGCGACAGAAAAAACCGCACCGCTTTCCTCACATTTTTTGTACATATTACTGTATGGTGCAAATCCGGGAATCTTGTTCGTGTAAATGATTGTTTATCTTCGTAGGGCGAGGGCATGCCCTCGCCGTCGCCGAAGGCGAACGCCTCCCTTGTGCAAAGGGAGGTGGCCGAGCGTAAGCGAGGTCGGAGGGATTGTAACACGACATCAATTGAAAAACAGAAAATTATTGGGTAACAGCAAACAATCCCTCAGTCAAAAATCGG
>JAZNRS010000148.1:0-24961 GCA_045590815.1 Faecousia sp. | reverse complement strand
CCACTGGCAATCATTGAGATTGAAATTCGCTGCGCGACGCACCGCGGTCACTGGTTCGCAATGACAGGTTTTTTGACAGTCTGGGATCCCGGTTAAGTCGGAGGCCAAGCGGTCTTAGGAAGACAAGACCTGATAACAACTCCTTGGCTCACAGAACGACATGGCTACGATCCGACTTATGATTGCCACTGGCAATCATTGAGATTGAAATTCGCTGCGCGACGCACCGCGGTCACTGGTTCGCAATGACAGGTTTTTTGACAGTCTGGGATCCCGGTTGCCCATTAGGCAACCGGGATGTATTAATTTCCGGCGCTTTCGTAGACGGTGATGCCCCGGCGGAACACGCCGTAGGCGATGAACCAAAACACCGCCGCGATGGCACATTCCATGGCGATGACGCCGATGTGATCGCCCATGCCGGTGCCGAGAAAATAGCACGCCGGCAAATACGCCACGAAGGCAAAGGGGATCACCCAGGTGATGAACATGCGCAGGGGCTTTGCGTAAACTTCCGTGGGATATTTTGCAAACTCCGCCATTTCGTAGGCCAGCTGCAAAAACGGTCCGCTGCGCTTGACCCAAAACGCCAAAGACGCAAACAGCAGCTTGATGGCGGTATAGATCAGCGCGCCTGCCAGCACCGAAACCACAAACATGGCAATATGCACCGCATCCAGCACCACCACGCCCTTGACCACCGAGTACACCACCAAAATGGTGCCCACCAGCAGCTCACCCAGGGCATCCGGCTGGAGCTTTTCCGCGATTACCTGGAAAAATACGTTCATGGGGCGCAGCAAATACCGGTCGAAATCCCCGTTGATCACCAGCCGCCATGCCACCAGCCAAATATTGTCCGTGAGCAGATGGTCGATGCCCCGGGGGATCTGGGCGAAGCCGTAAATAAAGATCAGCTGTCCCAGGGACCAGCCCTGCAGGTCGGGGATCTGCTCAAACACCAGATACAAAAACAGAATGCCCGCCAGCTGGGTGAAAAAGAAGCCGAAAAGTCCCATCAAAAAGTCCACCTTGGACTGGACGACCACCTTGAAAAACTGAGAGATCAGACATCTGTACAGCCGCAAATACCGTTTTACCGTGTGCATAGCCTCAACCTCCCAAAACCACGAGCCGTTTTGTGACCCGGTGCCAAATCAGCGTACCCAGTCCATACAAAATCAGCACCCAAGCAGCCTGCCGCAGCAGGATCCACGCCAGCTCCGCCCCCTGGTACTTGCCCAGGTAGATCATCACCGGGGCGTAGATCATGGAGGAAAAGGGCAGAAAATCAAAGATCCGCTGCACGATGCCCGGGAAAAAGGACAAGGGGATCAGCTGTCCGGTGAGGAAGCTCATCAGCGCCTCCTTGACCATGAAAAGTCCGAAAATGTAGCTGGTGAAAAACGCCACCATGCCCACGCAAAAATCAAACAGCACGAAGATCAAAAAGCTCATCACACAGCTTAGCAGGTACAGCGCCACATTGGCGATGGGGGTGAACCCCAGCCCCAGGGCGAAATACTTGTACAGCTCCAGCCCGATCCAGATGAACACCGCCGGCAAAATGAACCGGTACACCATCTGCCCCAGGGCTCTGGCGATGAGGCTGAGCCGGTAGTCGATGGGCTTGATCAGCTGCATGGCCACGGTGCCCTTCACCACATCCTCGCTGACCCACTCGGAGATGGAAATGGCAACGATGGAGCTGGTGACGTAGACCATAAAAATGTACACCGTCATTTCGCTGCGGCTCAGTCCGCCCAAAAGGGCGCTGTCGCTGCTGCCGTAAATGGCGCTCCACAGAAAATAGGAGATGAAGCTGCTGAAGGTGCTGATGAAAATGAACAGATAAAAGGCACCCCGGTATGCCATTTGGGTCTTGATCTCGTTGACGGCAAAGGGAAGATAGATCCGAAGCTGCCTCATTTCGATCCCTCCCCCAGTCCGTGGGTGTAGATCTGCTTGACGATCTGGGCAAGCTCCGTGTCCAGGATCTGCACGTCGCTGACATCCGTTTCCTGCATCACGGCGCTGAGGATCTGGGGTGCGGTGAGCTGCCTTTTGTGGAAACGCACCTCCAGGAGCTTGCGCTGCTCATCGTACTCGCTGACGCAGGCCGCCGGTTCTACCCCCAGGCTTTTATGCAGCTGTGTCACCTCCCGGGATACCTCCATGCGGATGACCCGGTGGGTGCTGTAGGTGTCCAATAGATGCTGCAAGGTGCCGTCGTAAATTTTGCGCCCCTCGTCGATGATGATGATCCGGCTGCACAGCTCCTCGATGTCGCCGATGTCATGGGTGGTCAGAATCACCGTGGTGTTGTACTGCTCATTGATCTGCCGGATGGCCTTGCGGATGTTGTCCTTGACCACGATGTCCAGACCGATGGTGGGCTCGTCCAGGTACAGCACCTTGGGGTTGTGCAGCAGCGCCGCACCCAGATCCGCGCGCATCCGCTGACCCAGGGAGAGGGTGCGCACCGGGCGGTCGAAGAAGTCCGAAAGCTCCAAAACCTCGTTCAAAAATTCCATCCGCTGCTTGTAATCGGCATCGGAAACGTCGTAAATTTCTTTCAGAATGGTGAAAGACTCGCTCAGGGGCAGATCCCACCAAAGCTGGGTGCGCTGACCGAACACCACGCCGATGTTGGCGGGGTTTTCCTTGCGGTTTTTCCCCGGATCGATGCCGTCCACCAAAATTTCGCCGCTGGTGGGGCGCAGGATGCCGGTCATCATTTTGATGGTGGTGGATTTTCCGGCACCGTTGCTGCCGATGTAGCCCACGATCTCCCCGTCGCCAATGGTGAAGGAAATGTCATCCACCGCCACTTTTTTCACTTTTTCCCGGTTGAACAGACCCTTGACGGCGCCCTTCAAGCCGGGGTATTTTTTCGCCGAAACGAATTCCTTTGTTGCGTGTTTTACTTCTATCATCGTATTCCTCATTTCTTTCGCTTCGTAGGGGCGGATGCCTACATCCGCCCTTTACAGGAGGGCCGATGTGGGCATCGGCCCCTACACAAAACCCCGAAAATGAGCGCAAAAATACCGCAGCGAAGCAGCCCGTCGATTGGGCGCTCTCTGCGGCTCCAATATTCGAAAGGTTACTCAAAACGGCACGCCAAAGCTGGGGTCACACCCCCATCTTTTTTGCGCCCATATTCAGTTAACGGACGGTTACCTCGATCTGAATCATGTTATTTTCTCCTTTCCGTTCTGCTTTCTGCAGACACTTTACAGGTAAACTATACCACCGCTTTTTTTCCTTGTCAACGGGAATATCAAAAAAAGCAAAGACCGGCAAAAGCCGGTCTTTTCGCTTTATTCCAAGAATCCGTGGTCACTGAGGTTTTGGACGAATTTTTGCACATCCGCTTCCGCCAGCTGCCGATCGATGCCGTAGTGCGCCATCAGCGCCTCCTCCAGCTCCGCAGCCGATGCCCCCGCCTCCAGCCGCTCCCAAAGGAAACGCCCGGTGGGGTTCAGCGAGATCATCACATTCAGATCCAAAACATCCCGCTCCGGCACCACAACGATCCTGCCGGCCACCTCACGAAGCAGAAAACCCGCTTTCAGCTTCATCGCTTACAGACCGGAAACGCCGTCCAGGATGCACTGACCGTCGGTGATGCACTGACCGTCCAGAATGCAGCCCATATCCGTGCCGTCCAGGATGCAGCCAAGGTCAGGCGCACAGACACCGTCCGCGCCGCAGTCGAAGGTGGTACAACCTGCGTCCATCACTGCCTCATTGGAAAAAAGGGAGAAAACCTCCATCTCAGGGGAAACATAACCGTTTTTCATACTATATCAATCCTTTCCGATCGCAGATGCAGATCGTGTTTTTCTTGCAATACGTTTTTTCAGCGCCATTTCCAGCAGGATGCACCCGCCGATGGCAAAGGCAAAGCTGAAAACGATCTCCAGCAGAAGACCCCACAGCCCCAGCCATGCCCCGATCTTGTCCCAGGGCACCGCCAAATAAGACACGGTATGTACACAGCAGATCCACAGCATATGCCGCCCCATCCAGCGCACCCCATCGGCGATGACGCCCTGGAGCACATTCAGCCGCTGGTGCAGGCACAGCAGCACCACGCCGGTCAGATAGGCGATGAGCAGATCCACACCGCCGAAGCGGTAGGTATTGTTGCCGATCTCAGCCAGTCCGCCCAGGGCAGTGGCAACGGTGCAAAGCAGATATGCCACCACCAGCGCCCCCACCGGCAGCTTCTGCTGGGGGATACGGCTGCTTTTCAGCTGCATACCTACATACATGAATCCGGAGCAGATCAGCACCTGCTGCACACAGAAGGGCAGCGGAAGCTTGATCATCAGCAGCGCCAGCACCGTGCCGGCGGCCAGGAGGAAGCTCCGCATCCAGGTGCGCTTGTCCCGGAGGATGAGATTCAGGTAAATGGCACCCAGGGTGTAGGTGAGGAAAAACCACACCGGTCCGATCTGGGAAAAGGGGCCCACCAGGTGCTCACCGGGGTGAAAACCCAGGAAGAACGGCAGCAGCTGCTGCAACAGCCGCTTCACCAAAGAGCCGCCGAACAGCGGCCATTTGATCAAAATGCATGCCACCACGCCCACTATAACACACAGATAGGGAAAAAGGAAGAGGTTTATTTGATTTTTTATACATTTTTTCACTTTTTGCCGGCGGATGCCGTAGCCGCAGATCATAAACAGCATGGGCACCGAGCCGTAGCGCAGCATGGTCAGGGGGCTGAGCAAAAGTCCCAGCCACACCTGGCTGCTGCTGTAAAACGCCAGGTTCACATAGTCGCTGATGCAGTGCATGAGGATGATCTCGATCATCAGCAAGCCCTTGGTCATGTCGAACATGCCGATATAATTGCTTTGGCAGGCGTCCTTTTCCACCCAAAGGAGTTTGGTTTTCTTCATGCCGTGATCTCCGTGAGCACCTGCGCCACATCCGCCACGGTGACCATGCGCCGCAGATACTTCTCCGGGATGATGATGCCGTGGGTTTCCTCCAGCATCAGCAGAGAATTGTACATTTCCATGGACGACAGCGCCAGATCATCCATCAGATTGCTCTCGGGGGTGATTTGGACGGAATCGTCGTCCAGGACGGACTTCCAGTAGTCGATGATGCGCTCCAAAATTTGCTGATACATAATTACCTCCTGATTTTTAGGGATGGGGTCTTGTCGAAGGGCGTATTACGCAGCGCCCAGGATGTGATGCGTTTATACATGGGATTTTCCCGGTTGAGCTGTCCGATGGCCTGCTCGATCTCCGCCTCCAACGCTCCCGGGGCAGGGAAAATGTCCGCATGGATGCGACCGTTTTTCTCCCGGACCACCACCTCGCCGATGGCGCTGCAGCGAAGCAGCTGCCATTCCAGCTCCTCGGGGGATACGTTTTCGCCGCTGTCCAGGATGATGAGATTTTTCTTTCTGCCGGTGATGTGCAGATACCCATCCTCGTCCACATAGCCCAGGTCGCCGGTACGCAGCCAGCCATCGTCGAAGGCGTTGGCGGTGGCTTCGGGGTCTTTGTAGTATTCTTTCATGAGGTTTCCCCCAAGGACCTGGATCTCCGAATCCCGGATGCGCACCCGGTTGAAGGGGTGGCAGTGCCCCACGGAGCCGTAACGGTTGCGCTCCAGGGAGTTGGTGGAGATGGAGCCGGAGGTTTCGGTCATACCGTAGGCCTGGAGGATGATGATGCCGAAATCGTCGAAAAATGCCATGGTCTCCTCGGACACCGCCGAGCCGCCGGTGACCAGCAGCTGTGGGATGCCGCCGAAGCTGGCCCGCAGCTTTCGGAAAAGCGGCGTCCGCAGATCCAGTCCCAGCCTGCGCAGGAAATTGGACAGACGGATGAGCCTTTTGATCTGCGAAGCCTTGCCGCTGGCTTCGATGCCCTTGGCGATCCGGCTGCGAAACAGCTCGTTGATCAGCGGCACCGTCACCAATGCGTCGGGCTTGACCTGCGCCAGCTCCGGACCCAGGTATTTGATGCTTTTGCTCAAGTGGATCTGGCAGCCGTCGTGGATGCAGGAGGTGAGCACCAAAAAGGAAAACACATGGTGGATGGGCAGGTACAGCAGTACCCTGGCGTTTCTGCCCAGGTTGTTGGCGCTGCTGTAGCTGTTGATGTAGGTCATATTTTTCTGGGTGAGCACCACGCCGTTGGGCTTGCCCTCGGTGCCGGAGGTGAAGAAGATGCAGGCGTTGCGATCCTCCTCCCAGGTGGGCCAGTTTGGCAGCGCCTCCCCCGGCTCTGCCAAAAACGCCGGGATCGTCCGGGCTTCGCAGCCGGTAACGGTGCCGTCCACCCGGTCTTCATGATATAGCAGCAGGGAGATGTCCGCTCTTTGGATGGTGCTTTCCAGGGCTTGGGCAGTTTGGTCAGCCTCCAGGGGCACCACCACCTTGCCTGCCACCATCACCGCATACAGACACACGATGCACCCATAGGTCAGATCGCACACCACGCCGATGTGGGATGCCGCCAGCGCCTGCAGCTTTCCTGCCGCCGCCAGCACATCCTGCTGCCATTGGCGGTAGGAGATCCGCAGACCGTTTTTCCGCTCCTCCACAAAAAGAAGCTGCGCCTCACGACCTGCCGCTGCCTCCCGGAGCAGCTGGGGGACGGTGCTGTGGTGATGATTTTCCATGATCGTTTTTTTCATTGTGCTCTCTCTTTCAGGCGCTGTCTGCGCACACGGTGCTGGCAGCTGCGGCGATAGATATGGCGCAGCAGACAGTAGATCCGGTAGCCCGGATGGCGGACACTGAAGCGCCGTTCCTTCCGGTAAAAGGCGGTGACCGCCGCTAAGATCTGACTGCGCTGCACGCCCTTTTCCGTGGGCAGCTGGTTATCCCCGGCGCAGCAATAGCTCTGCCCGGTCTTGACGATCCGATGGAGCACATAAGCCCCGTTTTCTCTGCGATAGAGGATCAGATCGAATTTTCGCAGCTTCGCCGGTGGTGCGGACAGCTCCACACTGTCCACGCCCGGGCGCAGCATGGGCAGCATACTGATCCCCCGGGGGTAAAACCGAACGGTCTGTCCCTGGTCGATCCGCTCCAAGATCAGCGGCATCAGCGCCTCCAGGGGTACCTCCGCCCGTTGGGGAGAATTGTGTTTTTTATTCATAGATCGTTTCCTGTCATGGCTTTGTAAGCAAGCACAGCCGCCTCCGGCTCCATGTTGCACGACAGCTGCCACACCGGCGTGGTTTCCAAAAGGCTGCCGATGAGCCCCAGGGTCTTTTCCTGGATGGAGGCTTTTTTCGACCAATAGCTCTGCTTTACAAAGCGAAATACGATGTCGTTTTTGGTGTAAGGCTGGATCTGATTGGCGTCGCTGCGCTCCAGGAAGCAGATGCCTGCCAGGGGGCAGCGCAGATTCAGATTCAGCGGATGCTTGCCGCTCCAGGGGGTGCCGTAGACATACCAGATGCCATCCTCCCGGCGCAGCGCCGGCTTATCGTCATTGAGGATGCGCACCCGTTCATCCCCCAAAAGCTGCCGCCAAAGTCCGGCGTGGGTGGATTTGCCGGTGCCGCTGTCGGCGGAAAAGAGATACGCCTTGCCGTCCACAGCGATGGCGCAGGCGTGGAGCAGCATGCCGTCAAAGGCAAGGAGGCTCCGGTAAAAAACTCTGCCGCTTGCCACATATTCGCACAGGTCATCCTCTGCATCCGGGCGCAGCGCCTTGATCAGCTGATACGCCGGCTCGATGGTGATATCCGCCGGGTCACACGCACCGATGCGGTAAGGGAGTGCCTGCTCAGCGGTGCGGCCGAAGGTGTCCATCTTCACCGTCAGCCCCGCGATCTTATAGTATTGATACATAGCGATCCTGCCTTTTCAGCATTCCTCCGGCCGGAAGCTGTCGGAGGTGGTTTGTTCTGTGCGCTTCCGGCGAAGGTACTCGTTTTTCATGCCCCGCCGGGTCTGCTCCAGCAGTAAACGCCGCCTGGGCTCGGTGCAGGGGGGCTCGCCGTTGCACTTTTTCGGGCGGAGGCATTCCGGGTAATAGAAGCAACCGTCGCATTCCGGGATGGTCTTTTTCAACTGACGGAAGCTCTCGATCACCTCCCGATCCAGCATCGGGGAATCGATGTGTCCGATGAATTCGCTTTCGGTGTAATGCTCGCACAGACCGATGTGTCCGTCCGGCAGGATCACCACCGCGTTGCCGCTGTTTGCCATGCAGTGATGCAGCGGCAGCTCCCGGCGCAGACCGCCCTGACCGAAAAGACCGTGGCGGATCAGCGCCTCCTCCAGCTGACGCAGGCAAGCATACTGCTGCTCCCATTGTGCCGGGGAAAAGCGCTTTCCCTCCGGGTCATCGGTGTCAAACAGCAAATGCGGATACACCCGCAGACCCTTCCGGGCACCAAACCGCTCCGCCAGCTCATCTGCCAGCCGCAGCAGATCTTCCGCGTTGCGCAGATCCATATTCAGCCGGATGCGCACGGAAATACCTGCATCCAGCAGCCCCGAAATATTGCCCATGACCACCTGATAGGCGCTGCCCCGGGTGTAAATGAACGCCTTGCTCCGGTTGTACACCTGCTCGGTGCCGTCCAGGGTGATCTGCACCTGCTTCAGCCGCCATGCGGCTGCCCGGGGGATCATTTTTTCATCCAGCAAATAGGCGTTGGACACCATCCGGGATTCAAAATCCACCCCTTTTGCCTCCAGGCTTCGGCAGATGATATCCATCGCCGGGTAATTTACCAGCGGCTCGCCGCCGAACCAATTGAGGCGCACCTTTTTACCGGCGCAGTGGTCCACGATGTAGGCGGCGGTCTTTTCGGCGGTTTCGGGGGTCATGGTGATCTTGGCGCAGCCCCGTTCATAGCAGTAAAAGCAACGGGCGTTGCAGTCGGTGGTGGTGAGGATGGTATAGCCGGTGATGGCGGTGGGGGTCTTTTCCGCCGTTTGGCGTACCCAGCGCACCAGCTCCACCAGCTCCTTCTCCTCCGCCGCCTCCGGCACCAGGAACCAATGATCACGCAGATAGGCGCTGTCCATGGCGGCAAATTCTCCCGGGGTCAGCAGCAGAAGCTCCCGGGTGAGGGTGTGAAACAGCAAGACCCCCTCCTCCACCGGCTGCGAAAGGCAGTATCTGCTCCAACGCCGGGTGGGGGCAGCTTGGGCTTTTCCCAGGATATTCAGCACGATCTGCTGGGGTTTGATGATCTGTATCATAACGGTGTCCTTTGATCGGTATTTGCCTGCCACGGCTCCATGGCAAGGGCATCGGCGCTGACCCCCATACGGATCAGCAGATTTCTCATGTAATGGTAGGCACAGCTATCCATAAGCAGCCGCGCCACCTGCGCCACACGGCGGTTTTCCGGGGCTTCCCAGGGAGTACCCTTCACCCACAGATTGAATGCACCCATGGCTTGACCGCACCAGATCTGCATGTCGAATTTCCGGTCTTCCTGCCCGAGGATCGCCCACTGGGCGGATTTCGCCAGATACCACCGGAATACCATCGCCATTTTGGCTTTGGGATCCTGCTCCGCCTGGGGGCACTTCGCCGGGGAAACCTGGGAAAAATACGCCTTGGTCTCCTGCCAGATATGTTCAAAGCTGTCCTTCAGGATGCGTGCTTCGATCCGGTCCCGGTCGGGGACGGCATCGAAGGCGGGATATTTTGTGTAGGCTTCATAGAGCTTTTGGGCGTGCTGGGGATACATGGTGGCTTTTTTCAGCACCTCCACTCTGGTGCCCTGCTCAAACTGGTCGGCGCAGGGCGCCATGGTCACATCCGCCATGGCAGCTTGCGCCAGCAGGCGCTTCACATAGTCGCTGGTACCGGCTTCCACGCAGCTTTGGTTCACCGAGCCGGTGACCACATAGGCAGCGCCCATTTCAAATGCGCCCAGACAGCTCAGTCCCGTGCCGATGCCGCCGGCGGCACCCACACGCACCGGGGTCTTGTAGCCGAATTCCTTGTTTTTCCGCTGCGCCAGCGCCACAAAGGCAGGCAGCATGGATACCAGAGGCCGTCCGTCGGTGTGTCCGCCGGAATCGGCTTCGGCGGTGATATCGTCCGCCATGGGGATCCGTGATGCCAGCTCCGCCTCCTGCGGCGTGATCAGCCCACGGCTGAGCAGCTTTTGCAGCGCCTTGTCCGCCGGGGGACAGAGAAACCGTTCCATGACCTCCTCCCGGGACACCTTGGCGATGATCCGGTGGGGGATGGCGACGGTGCCGTCCGGTGCCAGGGTCAAGCCCTTCACCCGGTAGTATACCAGCGCCTCCGAGGGGACGATGTAGGCGGATGCCTCCACCGCCGGGACATTTTTCTCCACCAGCAGTTGGGCAAGAGCCAGCTCTCCCTCCGGATTCCGGCTGGCGAGCATATTGACCAGGTAGGGCTTTCCGTTCAGGGCGTTTTGGATCTTTTCGATCTGCGCCGCCACCGTGTCCGGCGACTCACCGCCGGCACCGTAGCTGCCCATAAAGCCTGCGTTTCCCAGGGCGATGACCATATCCGCCGAGGCGATGCCCCGGGCCATGGCGCCGCCGTAAAGGGCGTATTTCACCCCGTAGGTCGCCTTGAACGCCGGGTCGCCCAGCTGCTCCGCCGTCATATTGGGGAGCTGGAAAAGTACGTCAGAAGTGGGTTTTTCCGTGTAAACATGGCGGTCTTTATCCACAAATAACACCGGATACGCCCCATTTCCCAAAAGCCGGGGGCTGTTTTCATATGTCAAATCAGGCATGGCTGCCTCCTTCCCCCAGAAGCTTCAGACCGAAGCCCTCCACCTGGATGATCTGCAGATTGTTGTTGAAAATTTTCGCGTCCAGCAGGACGGAAATACCGTTTTCCTGCTCCTGCACCTGCCGGACGCTGACCTCGTAGCGCAGAGTGCTGCTGCCGTGTCTTGCCTGACCCCGGAACTTGGAGCGGACAGAATTATCCGCCACCGCCGTGAAAATGGCGTTGGGGTACCGGCTCATCAGTCCCGCCCGGGCAAAGAGAAATGCCCCCAGCTGGGTGATGCCCTCGGTCATGATGATGGCAGGAAACACCGGGTCATTTTTGAAATGCGCCTTAAACGGCCACATATCCGCCGTCAGCTGCTTTTCGCCGCAGATGATGCCTCTGCCGAAGGCACCGCCGGTGTAATCGATCCGGGTGACCCGGTCGATCATCTTCATATCGTGGGGCAGATAATACCGCTCCCGCAGCCGGGGTCTTTCCATGGCGCCGAAGCAGGCTTCATAATCTCCTGCGAAAAATGCCGAAACCTGCGCCGGGGTATAGGCGCTTTCCCGGAACTGGGTATCGTGGGGAAATGCCCGGGGGGTGATGGGCTCAGCAGAAGTCCGGGGCTGGATGACGCCCTTGTTGGACGAAAGCTGTTCTTTGGTGAAAAAGCCGCCGGTGGTTTCGGTGACGCTGATCAGCGCACCGCCGTTGTAGGTTTCAAAGGTGAAGAAAACCAGCAAAGTATCGCCGTTTTCCACGAACCGATCGATGCGCAGCACCGTCCGCAGGGTATCCCCCACCCGGAAGGGCCGCTCCGACAGGGTGCGCTGCTCCGAGCCGATGGCACGGTAGATGCGCTTGCCCCGGAACATGGCATCGACGCCCATGTACGCCAGCAGAAAAATGCCGATGTGGGAAGCCTCCGAGCCGATGAGGGGCGAAATTTGGCTGTCGCCCATGCGAAATACGCAGCTTTCGTCCAGGTCGTATTCCGCCACGATGGAGGACGGACGCAGCTTGCCGAATTCCGCGTCGATGGACACGATCCGGGAAACGAACAGGTACGGCGGCAGCGGCATTCTCGCCCGGACGGGGTAGCTGTCCACCTGCCGGTACTGCTGCCCCAGGACGGAGGACATGGCATTTTCCGTCATTTCAATGACCTGGGCACGGTCCCACAGATAGGGCTTCGCCCGGTGGAGCAGCTGGGCAAACTGCTTCTCCCGTGCCTGCAGGTACAGCTGGTAGGCACGCAGATTCATGGACATATACTGCGCCGGCAGGGTATTCGGGGTATCCTTGGCAAAGGTGAGTCTGCCATAGAGCTTGTCAAAATCAAAATCCACGCCCCATGCCATCAGCACGGCGCACAGCTCCAGTAGATAGGCATCGGTGGGCTTATCCTCGTAAATGGAAAGCACCTGGGCATCCGGGCAGCCGGACAGAGTGGTCTTCGCCCAGCCGGAACACAGCTGGGTGGTGCTCAGATCGATGAACACACGCCCATCCTGCCGGTAAAGCTGCCGCACCGCCTGGGTATAATCCACGGTTTTTGTAATGATAGAGGCGAAATTGCGGGCAAACATCTGATTGCTGCCATCCAGCTCCGCGCATAAGTGTGTGCTCAGCAGCCGGTAGGGCATCGTCTGCACATCCAGGCGCATGCCGCTTTCCTGCACGTCCCGGCAGATGGTGTCAAACTGTCCATCCAGCACCGGGGTGTGGACGTAGGTAGGATCGTCCATCTCCACGCTGACGCAGCCCAGCTCCCGGATCAGCTCCCGGCAGGCGGAAGCCTCGCCGCAGATCAGCAGATCCTCCGGGGAGCCCTCGATGATGGCAAACACCTGGGGATAATGCGCCAGCGCCGCTTTTGCCTGCTGGGCGTTGCATTTGAGGTAGTATTTTTTCAGCTCCACCGGATGCCCAAAATACGCCTGCTCCTGCTCCCGGCGACCCTCCAGCACCTGGCGCATGGTATTCTCCATGATGTGCTTCGCCCGGTTCCAGGCTTGTTCAGACTCCCCGGGGACGGTGCAGTTGGAAAGCATAAACACGATCTCGCCCATGCTGGCACCGGACAGCTGATCCGCCCGGATGCCGATGGTTTCCAGCAAATACATCACCGCATAGGTGGTGTTGATCTCCTCCAGGTAGTGGCGCAGGAGGGGATTTTCGCTGGCGTTGTAAAACAGCCGTCTGTGGGGGCGGAAGGGCTCCCGGACGAAGCCGTACAGCTTGCTGACAAAACGGTTGAAGGGCTTGCTGTGGAACATGCCTCCGGGGGGATTCATGAAGACCACCTTTGGTGTTTGGGTGGTCTTGCGCACATAGCAGGAGCCGGTGGCGGATCGCCAGGTGAAGCCCGCAGCTTCCAGCCGGCTGCGGTTTTCCAGCAGCGAGCGGACCTGAGAAGCCAGACTCTCATCGTCCTCTGCCAGGAAAACGGCGGTATTTTGCCCCTTGGGGGCAGTTTTCCACCGGGCAATAGCGGCGGTCATGGTCTGATGCAGACCATGCTGACGGGCATCCTGCAAAAGCCGACCCAGCGCCTGCTCCGCTTCCGCCACGGTGCCGAAGCACACCGGCAGCAGGTACTGCCGGGAAGCAAGCACCGGCGCATGGACCTGCGCCGCCTCTTCCAGGCGCAGACCCAGGCTGTCCAGAGTGCGGACCCGTTTTTCCGCCCAATGCCACACGCCCTTTTTCTGCCCATGGAGCCGAAAGGCGAAGCGGATCTCCACCACGGCGGTGATCAATTCCATCAGCCCGTCCATGGCCGGTACAGCCCCGGCGCTGTGGGTCAGCTCCGCCTGGGCGAAGGCGCTGCGAGGCTGCTTTGACAGCAGCGCCGCGGCGCAGCCCTCCGGGCTGTGGGCTAAAAGCAGGATATTTTCCCACTTTTTTTCTTCAAAAAGCCTGCCGGCCTCCGAAAGCATGGCAGAAAAGTCTGCCAGATTTTCCTGCCGGGAAATATCCAGCGCCTGCAGTTCCCCCTGGGAAACCGGCGCATCAGTGAGCAGCAGCACCGGCTGAGCGTCCCGGTATTGCAGGGCCTCCTCCAGAGCACGGTGGGCTGTGGGGGACGCTTTGGGCTTGGCAGGCTGCTTTTCCGTGAGGATGGCTTCGATCAGATCCTCGTGGCTGGCAATATTGCCCACACACAGACCGATGCCGGTAACTGCAAATCGGTAGCCCATCTCAATCCCCCTTTTTTTGATCAAAAGCAGCATCCGCCGTATTGTTGATCAGAAGCTGTGCTTCCGGCAGACCTGCGCAAATTTCCTCTACAAAATATGCCGCACCCACCTCCAGGGGGATCAGCACATACCCCTTTTCCTGCAGGACGTGGACGTAAAGCGCATCCAGATTCACCATACCGCCGTTCCATGCGCCCCAGTTGATGGACAGCGCACGGCAGTTGGGATACCGGTTTCGCACATAATAGGCATATTTATCCAGGCACATATTGCCTGCAACGTAATCGATCTGCCCGTCATTTCCGAAAAACGCGGACACGGAGCTGAACATCACCAGCAGCTTCAGCCCCTGCATATCCACATGATCCATGAGGTTGTGCAGACCTTGATATTTGGTGTCGAAGACCCGGCGGAAGGCATCCATGCTCTTGTTCCAGATCTTGCAATCCGCCACCACACCGGCTCCGTGGACAACGGCGGTGATCTTGCCCAGGGCATTTTCCACGGCAGCTACCGTCTGCGCCACCGCCGCCCGGTCGTTGACATCGCAGGGGTAATACTCCACCCGATTGCCGGTGGCACGGAGCTTTTGCAGATTTTGCCGGATCTCCCGCTGGGCGAGGATCGCCTTGGCGGTGGCTTCGATGACCCGCAGCGAGCCTTGATAGCCCTGGGCCTTGAAGCGCTTTGCAATGAGGGCTTTCATGGCGGTGGGGTCGGTGATGGCGGCAGTTTCCGCATCGTCGTCGTAAGCCTCCGACAGCGCCATCCGACCCAACAGCACAAAGGTGCACTTGACCTGCTTTGCCAGCGCCAAAATACAGTTGGCGGTAACGCCCCGGGCGCCGCCGGTGACCAAAAGCACGTCCGATTCCGTCAGCGGGCAAGCTTTTTCCGCCGGTGCCGGCGCCTCCACAGCCTGCAGCTGCCAGCGCATACCGTCGGCGGTGCGTCCCACCTCCGGATGCCCGTCATGGCAGCGAAGCTCTGCATCCAAAATGCGCACCATGGCGTCGGGACTGACCGTAGGCTCCAAGTCCACCGCCTTGGCGTACACCGAGCCGAAAAGCTCGATGCCGACGCACTTCGCCATACCCCCAAAGGCACCGTAGGCATGATCGGCGGAAACGCCGGTGGTGCCCAGCTTGCCGTCCATAAAGGTGGCGAACAAAAACAGATATCGCCGATCTGTCTTTTGCTGGCGGATACGGATCACGAAATGCTTAATAACCGCGGCAACGGACAGAATATACTGCCGGTGGCTGCCGCTGTTTCCCAGCACCACCAAGCCTGCCAGCTCCCCGGCGGATGCCACCTGGGACTGGGCCTGGGCTTCGTCCGCATCCGCCGGGATGTGACGGATGTGAAGACCGTGGCTTTCCAAATACGCCGCCAGCGCCTGGGCATAGGCATCCTCCACGCCCATGAGCAGCACCGTACCGGAGCAGGGAAGAACACTTTCTCCCAAAGCGGATCCCGGGCACGGCATAAGGCGCACCGGCAGCCGCTTGATGGGGTGAGAATTTGTCGAAGAAAGCTGCTTTTGCCCCTGCAGAAGCCGGTGGAATACCGCCAGCTCCTCCTCTTCAAACCGGGTGATATCCTGCAGCAGCGGCGCAGACAGACTGCCTCCCTGCTTCAAAAAGGATTCCAGCTGTCCCAATCTTCGGTTTTGGGATCCCCAGTAGGCTTCCAGGGCATTTTTCATAACCGCTCCTCCAGTCAGATGATCTGCCGCAAATACGCCACGATGCTGCCGATATCCGTCAGCTCCGACAGCGGCTCCAGCTCCTCGGCGGTGAATGTCCGCTCCAGAGTGGCAAAGACCGCCGCAAAGATCTCCACCCGCTTGATGGAGTCGATGCCCAGGTCGCTTTCCAGCTCCATGGTCTCATCGATCATGTCCGCAGGATAGCCGGTCTTTTCCACGATGGCATTAAGGAAGCGTCCGTAAAGATCCTGATCTTCCGCCGGTTCCTCCGGGACCTCCGGGGGCAGGGGCGGCTGCGCCGGGGTAAAGGTGGGCATGGGCGCTGCCGGTGCCGGGGTGAAATTGCCGAAGCATGCCTCGTAGGCACGCATGGCGTTGTTTTGGAACAGGGTAACGCAGGCGAGAATGTTCTGCTTTTCCTGCTCGGTAGTGGCATAAGCCAGCATTTGGGATGCCGCCTGCATTTGGCTCAGCTGGGCATCCATGAACTTGGAAAATACCTCTCCGGGAGAGGTCTGATTGATATTGGGCACGGTCGCCACCTCCTTGGTTTGCAGCATTGGGGCAAGCTGATCGTCCGGCGCAAGGGCTTCATCCATGGCCTTTTGGGTTTCCGGCAGACGGAAGCCGTTCATGGACACCGTATAGGTGCTCTTGCTTTTCCGGATGACCAGCTCCTCATTGTAGGGGGCACGGTAGGGGTCATCTTCTATGGGCAAGCCCAGCACGAACAGCTGCGCCATGGCAAATTCCAGCTGCTCCAGGGTATCTCCGCTCTTATCCGGGCACAGAGGCACGCAGGCAAGATCCTTGCCTGCAAGACAATCCTGCACCAGTCCCGTGAGCACCTTGCCGCTGCCCACCTCCACAAAGATACGGCTGCCGGCTTCGTAGGCATATTCCGCCGCGGCGGCAAACCGCACCGGCTGCAGCAGCTGCGCTTCCAGCTCCCGGGGGATGCTGCCGGTATGGGGCATGCCGGTGGTGTTGGCGATCACGGCTCCGGTGCCGGCACCCAGCTCCAGCTCGTCCAGATAAGTCCGGAATTCCCGGGCAGCCGCCTGCATATAAGGACTGTGGAAGGCACCGGACACCTTCAGCTCTGCCGTGGGGATATTCTGCTCCGCCAGGGTCTTGGCGACCGCTGCCAAAGCCGTCCTGTCGCCGGAGATCACCTGCTGCCGGGGACTGTTTTCGTTGGCGATGTACACATCCGCCACGCCGTCGCACACATTCGCCAGGGTCTTTCGGTCGGTCATCACCGCCAGCATGGCGGTATCCGGGTCGGTCTTGCCCATGAGGCTGCCCCGGCGACGGGACATGGACATGAGGGTGTCAAAATCCATGACCCCATCCGCCCACAGCGCCACCAGCTCGCCGAAGCTGTGACCCAAAAGCATATCCGCCCGCACGCCCCGGCGCTTTGCGATTTGATACAAGCCTGCCTCCACCGCAGCCAGCACCGGCTGGGTATTTTCCGTACGGGAGATGGCAGCCTGGGCGGCATTTTTCTCCGCACGGGTCAGGGCCTTGGGGTACAGCAGCTCCGAAACGGCGGCGCTGTCCTGCCCCAGGAGCACATCGTCCCCACGGGCGATGCTCCGGCGCATTTCCGGGTAGCCCATGGCCACATGGCGCAGCATATTTACCCCCTGGGTGCCCTGTCCGGGGAACAGAAGGGTGACTTTTCCTGCCAGGGGCTTTTCCCGATAGGCGATGCCGCCGGTGGTAAAGCCCGGGGCGTCATTTTCTTTCAGAAGTTTCAGCGCAGCGGCACATTTTTCCGCCGCCTGGGACACATCCCTTGCCACAAATCCAAGGCGATACGCCCCATTTCCGGCATTTTCATACCGGTAAACAGCCTGGGTAAAGGCGGCGGCATCCGCTGCCAGCGCCTCCAGCTTTTCCACCAGCGCCTGCTTGCTGTGGGCGGTGAGCACCACAGCCATGGGACCTGCCCGATAGGGCGCCCGGTGGTCATTTTCGTATTCTTCCATCACCACATGGAAATTAGTGCCGCCGAAGCCAAAGGCGCTGACACCTGCGCGGCGCACCGGCTGACGGGCGTTCACCGTCCAGGGCACCGACTTTTGCAGCACCGTCAAGGAGCTGTCCACCAGGGCGGGGTTGGGATCTTCCATGTGGATGGAACCGGGCAGCACCTTATGGTACAGCGCCAGCGCCGTCTTGATGGCACCGCCCACACCGGCAGCCATGCGCATATGACCGATCTGGCTCTTCACCGAGCCGATGACCAAATTGCGCCCCTGGCTCCGGGGAAAGGTTTCCGCCACGGCGCTGACCTCGCAGGCATCTCCCGCGGCGGTGCCGGTGCCGTGGGCCTCCAGCAGCCCCACCGTGGACATATCCACCCTGGCATCCGCATAGGCCCGCCCCAGGCAGCGCTTCTGTCCCTCCTTGTTGGGGGCGTAGATGCTTTTGGCACGTCCGTCGGAGGAAGCGCCGGTGCCGCAGATGAGGGCGTAGATCCTGTCCCCATCCCGCTGGGCATCGGAAAGCCGCTTGAGCACCATCATGCCCACACCGTCCCCCAGGAGCATGCCGTCGGCGCTTTCGTCGAAGGGCTTGATCTGAGAGGTTTTGGAGATGGCAGGGGTCTTGCAAAATGAGATATAGGCAAAGGCGGAGTTGTCCAAATTGGCACCGCCGCAGAGCATCACATCGCAGTTTCCGTTTTGCAGCTCGTCCACGGCGAATTTGATGGCGCCCATGCTGGAGCCGCAGGCGGCATCCACGGAGCAGCAGGTGCCGCCCAGGTCAAACCGGTTGGCGATGCGTCCAGCCGCCACGTTGCCGATGTAGCCGGGGTTGTCGTCCTCGGTCCACTGGGGAAGCCCCCGGAGATATTTGTCCACCAGCACATCGGCGGCAGCATCCGGGATGCCGTTGTTCAGCAGCAAGGTCTTTAAGTTGGGTGCGGCGCTTCTGCTGCACAGCTGGAAGGCATTTCTGCCGGCAGGCGCAGACAAGATCACGCCGGTCTTTTCTTTATTGAACGGACGGCAGCCGGTGCCGTAGTAGCCTGCGTCGATCAGCGCCTGCCGTGCCACCACCAGGGAGAAGATCTGCTCCACGGAGGTGTGCTCCATGACCTTGGGGGATACCCCAAACTCCCGGGCATCAAATTCGATGGGGTCCACCGGTGCGCCCCGTTTGCAATAGGTCTTGTCCGGGGCGTTGGGGTCCGGATCGTAGAAATCCGCCACGCTCCAAAAATCCGGCTCCACCTCACGGATGGAGTCCTTGCCCTCCACGATGTTGCGCCAGTATTGGGTAAAGTCCGGCGCATCCGGAAAGATGCAGCCCAGACCGATGATCGCGATTTTTTCCTTCACGTTGGTTACTCCTTCCCCGGTCAGAATTTCCGGAAACGGTCATAGCGGTGGGCAGCCAGCGCCTCGCCGCTCATGGCGCAGTAGGTGTTTAAAAATCCGCCCATGGCAGACGCCAGGATGGGGATGATCTTGTCCAAGGTTTGCTCGGTGGCACCGCCGAATTCAGGGATGATCCGGTCGATGATGCCCAGGCGCTCCAGGTCCCGGGGGGTGAGCTGCATGGTGTCCGCAGCCTCCTGGGCACGGCTTTCCGTCCGCCACAAAATGGAGGCATAGCCCTCCGGGGACACCACCGCATAGGTGGCATGCTCCAGCATCCACACCTCGTTGCCCACGGCGGCAGCCAGCGCACCGCCGCTGCCACCCTCGCCCACGAAAATGCTCAGGGTGGGCACCTTCAAGCCGGACATTTCCATAATGGCCCGGGCGATGGCCTCACCCTGACCCCGCTCCTCCGCATCCACACCGCAGTAGGCACCGGAGGTATTGATAAAGGTGATGACGGGTCTGCCGAATTTTTCCGCCTGCTTCATCAGACGGACGGCTTTTCGGTAGCCCTCGGGCTTGGGCATGCCGAAGCTGCATGCCAGCCGCTCCTGCACCGTCCTGCCCCGTTCATAGGCAAGCACCGTCACCGGCTGACCGTCCAGAAAGGCGATGCCGCCGATGAGTGCCCGGTCGTCCCCAAAGTGCCGGTCCCCATGCAGCTGGCGGAAGTCGGTGAAGATGCGGCTGATGTAGTCCATGGCGGTGGCACGGCAATTGCTGCGGCACAGCTTCAGCTTCTCCCAGCCGGTCTTGTCCGGGTCGGACAGCGGTACTTCCGGTAACCGGCGAACCTCATGGACGCAGCTGCCGGAGGTATGTGCCCGAAGCAGCAGCTGCAGCTCCTGCTTCAGATCCCCACGGCTTACGATCCGATCCCCGAAGCCGTGGTGCAGCTGAAATTCCGCCGTCTGAAAATCCTGGGGCAGGGTGATGCCCATGGACTGCCGGATCACCCGGGGTCCGGCAAAGCCGATCCGTGCCCGGGGCTCTGCCAGGATCACATCCGCCAGGGACGCAAAGCTGGCAGTGACACCGCCCATGGTGGGGTCGGTGAGCACGGCGCAGTAAAACAGCCCCGCATCGCTGTGGCGCTTCACAGCAGCGGCGGTCTTTTCCATCTGCATCAGAGAAAGGATCCCCTCCTGCATCCGGGCACCCCCGGAGCAGCAGAACAGGATCACCGGCAGCTTCCGCGCCGTTGCCAGCTCAAAGCCACGGGTGATCCGCTCGCCCATGGCATGGCCCATGCTGCCCATCATAAAATTCCCATCACAGACACCGATGACCGTTTCCAGCCCACCGATCCTGCCGATGCCCACGGTCACCGCCTCGGTGCAGCCGCTGCTTTCCCGGGCAGCGGACAGCTTTTCCCGGTAGTCGGGAAGCTGGGCAGCTTCCGCCGTCTGCACATCCTCAAACCGAGGCTCAAAGCTCCCGGCATCCAGCACCGACATCAGCCGCTGCGCAGCGCCCATGGGCAGATACTGCCCGCATTGGGCACATATATTCAGACCATCCACAGCTCCGCCGCAGGCAGGACAGATCGGCTCTGTGACTTTGCGTTCATTCAGCATCGTGATGTGTCACTCCAATTCTATACTTGCTACAAATAATAACCCACTATATTATATAGATTTCTTCCTTGTAATGCAAGTAAATTGGATAAAAACCGCACTAAGTTTGCAATTCACAACACACCGATCCGGTAAATGATTGTTTAGCGTACTAAAAATACGCTGTCATCGCGAACCAGTGACCGATGTCACTGGTGTGGCGATCCCCTATGGCGATGCGGAAATCTTTGGAGATTGCCACGCCAGTGTGCGCACTGGCTCGCAATGACATGCTTCTTTTTGGCGCATTGCTAATCGTATAAACAATCTTTTCCCATTTTTGCAAATGTGGGAGATGCCTCCCTTGTTTTTATGGAAAACCTGTGGTAAAATGTTCTAAAAACACGAAAGGCGGCGGTATTATGAAGCGCAATTCCCGTTTTTGGCTCAGTTTGATCATCTTCTCTCTGGTGGGGCAGATCGCCTGGGTCATGGAAAATATGTACCTGAACGTTTTCATCTACGAGCGGTTCCGGGCATCGGAGGATCAGATCGCACTGATGGTCGCCGCCAGCGCCGCCGCGGCAACCATCACCACGCTGCTCATCGGACCCCTCAGCGACAAGCTGGGCAAGCGGAAATTTTTCATCTGCGGCGGCTATGTTGCCTGGGGCGTGTCCATTTGGTGCTTCGCCCTGATCAATATGCTCTCTCCTGCGGTCGCCATGACCGCCAGCGCCATCACCACCGGCGTGACGTTGGTGATTTTGATGGACTGCATCATGACCTTCTTCGGCTCCACCGCCAACGATGCCGCCTTCAACGCATGGCTCACCGACTCCACCGACGAGCATAACCGGGGCGCGGCGGAGGGCATTAACGCCATGATGCCCATGGTGGCGATCCTGTTCGTCTTCGGCGGCGCCATGCTGCTGAACAAAGCCGACCCCAACTACTGGAACATCTTCTTCGGGGTGCTGGGCACGTTGGTGCTGGTCATCGGTGCGCTGGGCTTCTTCCTCATCGAAGAGCCCAGGGTGGACACCGCCGACAACGCCAATTACTTAAAAAATCTGATTTACGGCTTCCGTCCCAGGGTCATCCGGGAGAATAAGACCATGTTCCGGACGCTTCTGGCGTTTTGCATTTTCGGCATTTCCATCCAATGTTTTATGCCGTATTTGATCCTTTACTACGAAAAAACCCTGAAAATGGACAATTATGTGCTGATTTTCGCTCCTGCCATCGTGATCGCCGCGGCGTTCACCTTCTTCTACGGCAAGCTCTACGACAAGCGGGGCTTCCGGTTCAGCATCATCCCCACCATGGGACTGCTGATGGCAGGCTATGTGCTGCTGTACTTCTTCCGGGGCTTCGTGCCGGTATTCGCCGGGACACTTTTGATGCTGTGCGGCTATTTGTCCGGTATGGCGGTGTTCGGCGCCATGCTCCGGGATCATACCCCGGAAAATAAGGCCGGCGTATTCCAGGGACAGCGGATCATCGCCCAGGTGCTGATCCCCGGCGTGGTGGGTCCTGCCATCGGTGCGGCGGTGCTTGCCAATGCGGAGAAGATCCTCAACAGCGACGGCACCAGCTCCTTCCTGCCCAACGCCAATGTTTTCCTGGCGGCGCTGGCAGTGATGGTGCCCCTGTGGCTCTCGCTGATCCCGCTGCTGAAGAAAAAGAAAATGTAAGCCAAAGCCTCCCCATTGAGGGGAGGTGGGCCGCCGCAAGGCGGCTCGGAGGGGTGTGTGCTTTGCGAAGCAAAGCACCGAAAACCTGTGCTAAGCACAGGTTCTGCCGACCCCTCAGTCAGCTTCGCTGACAGCTCCCCTGGGAGGGGAGCCTTATACGAGAAGGAGGCGCGATATGTATAACGAGCTGACCACCCTCCAGGGGGAAAATCTCACCGGAACGCCCTGGGATATATATCCCCGTCCGTTGATGGAACGAGAATGTTATGTTAACTTGAACGGTGTTTGGGATTTTACCATTTCCGATGCCGAAGCCATGCCGAAAACCTACGAGCATAAAATTCTTGTTCCTTTTTGTCCGGAAAGTTCCCTTTCCGGACTGAAAATGCCGGTGGAACCGGGTCGTTTTCTTTTCTATCGCCGGGAGCTGACCTTGCCGGCAGGATGGGAAACCGGTCGGGTGCTGCTGCACATCGGTGCGGCAGACCAATCCGCCACAATTTATGTAAACCAAGTCGAAGTGGCGCAGCACCAGGGCGGTTACACCGCCTTCACCGCCGACATCACCGAAGCCCTGCGGGAATCCAACCAGCTGGTCATCCGGGTCTTCGACGACCTGCGGGACAGATCCATGCCCTACGGCAAGCAGACCCTCACCCGGGGCGGCATGTGGTACACCCCGGTGTCCGGCATTTGGCAGACGGTGTGGCTGGAATGTGTTCCGAAAAGCTACATCCACCGGCTGGACACGGAAATTTTGGATTTGACCCGGGTGCGCATCCGGGTGACCCCGGCGCTGGAGGGAACGATTTCTGTGGATGGGGTAGGGGAATTCCCTCTTTCCCGGGGCGTCGGAGATATTATCCTGGAAAACGGGCATTTTTGGAGCCCGGAAGACCCGTATTTGTACCATTTTACCGTAAAAACCGAAACAGACGCGGTGCGTTCCTACTTCGCTCTGCGGACCATTTCTGTGGGCGAGATCGATGGCGTTCCCCGTCTTTTGCTCAACGGCAAGCCCTATTTCTTCCACGGTCTGCTGGATCAGGGCTACTGGCCCGACGGCATCTACACCCCTGCCACCCCGGATTGCTACGCCGAGGACATTCTCGCCATGAAAAAGCTGGGCTTCAACACTTTGCGCAAGCACATCAAGGTGGAGCCGGAGGCATTTTACCACCAATGCGACAAGCTGGGCATGGTGGTTTTCCAGGACATGGTCAACAACGGCGACTACCGCTTCTTCCGGGACACGGCGGTGCCCACCGTCGGCATCCAAAAAATGCCCGACAAGCATCTGAACCCGGATCCCCGGGGTCGGCGGATGTTTCTGCGCACCATGGAGGAAACGGTTTTGCAGTTAAAAAATCACCCCTGCATCCTCTACTGGACGATTTTCAACGAGGGCTGGGGACAGTTTCAAAGCGACAAGGCTTACCATCGGATGCGCAAGCTGGATTCCAGCCGCATCATCGACACCACCTCCGGCTGGCATCGGCGCAAGGAAAGCGACGTGCAGAGCCTGCACATCTATTTCGGTCCCTGGAGCCGTCTGAAAAAGTGCCAAAAGCCCTTGGTGCTCAGCGAATTCGGCGGCTACGCCTACCCGGTGGAGGGGCACATCTTCAACCCGGACAAGGCCTACGGCTACAAATCCTGCAATTCTCTGGAGGATTTCCGGGAGGCTGTGGAAAAGCTCTACCGCACCCGGATCTTGCCCAGGGTGAAAGAGGGTCTTTGCGCCGCCATCTACACCCAGGTGTCCGACGTGGAGGACGAGATCAACGGCTTTTTGACCTACGACCGGAAGGTGTGCAAGGCAGATCCGGCAACCATGGAAAAAATCGCCGAAGAATTGCAATCCGCCTTGTGATTTCGTGTTGAATTCCCAAAATTCTTATGTTATATTTAATGTATCCAATACTTGAAAGGACTGTTTTTTATGGGCTATGAACGTGCCGAATGGCATAGTGGTTTGACCTATCACCAGGAATGCGGCGAATGCAACACCCCCGTGGATTATGATGATTACAAGCTGGGTTTCCGTCCTTGGTTCCCGGATGGCTTTGTGTACTGTCCCAAGTGCCGCAGGCCTCTGCGTCACAATGAAAAATACGCCATCAATGCCCCCGCAGCCAGCGAAGCTGCTCCCGTGCAGACTGAGGTGCCCGTGTGGGAGATGCCTGCAGCGCCTGCGCCGACTCCCGCGCCGACTCCTGCGCCTGCTCCGGCAGCGCAAGTGCCTGTTTGGGAAGTGCCTGCCACCCCCATTGTGGATAGCGCCCCCGTTGTCGAAGCCCCGGCTCCTGCGCCCGTGGTAGAGCAACCCGTTTGGGCCTCACCCACGCCCGTACTGGAAGCACCCGTTTGTAGTACGCCTGCACCCGTGGTGGAAACGCCCGTGGTAGAAGCACCCGTGGTAGAAGAGCTCCACTTGTTCTGCCCCCGCTGCGGTAAAAAGTTCCGTGAGGACGATAATTTCTGCTCCGGCTGCGGCGCAAAACGTTCATAATATCCACCCCCCTGCCGTTTGGAGTGACCCCAAAAAGTTAGACAAATATTTCTAACTCAAATTGTTTAAGCTGCCGAAAGGGCTTGCTGTCTGTGTAATGCAGGTGGCAAGCCCTTTAGTCTTGCCTTAATTCGCCTGTTGTTGTAGTAATCGATGTATT
>JAZNRS010000147.1:0-8045 GCA_045590815.1 Faecousia sp. | reverse complement strand
ATCTGCTGCTCTCCGGCGGCGCGCTGCTGCTGCTCTGGCCGGTGCTGCTGGTGCTGGTGCTGCTGGTGCGCGCCAAGCTGGGCAGCCCCGCCATCTTCTGCCAGGAACGTCCCGGTAAGAACGGGAAGGTGTTCCGGCTGTACAAGCTGCGTACCATGACCGAGGAGCGGGACGAAAACGGCGATCTTTTAGGCGCCGAGGGGCGGCTGACCCCCTTTGGCCGCAAGCTGCGGGCTCTGTCGCTGGACGAGCTGCCGGAGCTGTGGAACATTCTGAAGGGTGATATGTCCATCGTGGGTCCCCGTCCCCAGCTGGTGCGTGACATGGTGTTTATGACCGATGACCAGCGCCGCCGCCATTCGGTTCCCCAGGGTCTGACCGGTCTTGCCCAGATCAACGGCCGCAACAACATGACCTGGGAGCGGAAGATGGAGTATGACCTGCAATACATTGAAAACATCACCTTCCGGGAGGATCTCCGGATCCTAATGAAGACGGTGGTACGGGTCTTTGCCCGGGATGGCATCGCCACCGAGGGCATGGACACCGCCCAGGACCTGGGCGATTACCTGCTCAGCAAGGGCGTGGTCACCCAGGCGGAATACGACGAAAAGCAAGCCCAGGCGCAGAAGCTCTGCGAGGTATAAGCCATGGGAAAGCTGTTTGTAAAGCTCTATGAGAAGCGCTACCACCGTCCCGCACCGGATTATGTGGCAGAGTATTCTCTGTGGGAGGTGCTTTTCAAGCCGATCCGCAAGTGGCTGGTGAACACCGTGGCTGCCAATTCCCCCTTTAACGGCTTCCGGGTGGGCATCTATCGGATGTGCGGCTTCAAGATCGGCAAGCACACTTCCATCGGCATGAAATGCTACCTGGACGACCATTGCCGCAAGCTGCTGACCATCGAGGATCACGTCACCGTTTCCTACGGTGTCTACTTCGCCTGCCACGGCAAAAATCAGCCCCATACCCCCATTTGCATCAAAAAGGGCGCTTATGTGGGGATGCGGGCCAGCATCGTGTCCGGGAAAAACGGCGTGGTCATCGGCGAAGATGCGGTGGTCGGTGCCTGCTCGCTGGTGCTTTGCGATGTACCGGCGGGTGCCACAGCGGTGGGTGTTCCCTGCAGAGTGCTGAAAAAAGCGGAGGAGTCAGCATGAGTCAGAGAGAAAAATTTTCTGTTTGTATGTGTGTCTACCACAAGGATGATCCCCGGTGGTTTGACGATGCTGCCCGGAGCATTTTGGAGCAGACGGCGGTTCCCGACCAGATCGTGCTGGTGGTGGACGGACCGGTGCCTCCTGCGCTGGATGCGGTGATCCGCAAATATGAGGCCATGCCGGTGTTTACCGTGGTGCGGCTGCCGGAAAATATGGGTCTGGGCATCGCCCGGAGAACAGGGCTGGAGCAGTGTCGCCATGGGCTGGTGGCCATGATGGATGCGGACGATCTGAGTGTGCCGGAGCGGTTTGCCCTGCAGCTGGCGGAATTTGAAAAGGATCCGGAGCTGTCCATTGTGGGCGGACAAATTACGGAATTTATCGATTCTCCCGAAAATAAGGTGGGGATGCGGCAGGTGCCGCTGACCCATGCCGACATCCGGGAATACATAAAGACCCGCTGCCCCTTCAATCACATGACCGTGATGGTGCGTCTGGCGGACATTATGGCGGTGGGCGGCTATATGGATTGGTACTGGAACGAGGATTATTATCTTTGGATCCGGATGCATCTGGCGGAGCAGAAATTCGCCAACGTGCCCCAGACTCTGGTGAACGTCCGGGTGGGGGAGGAAATGTACCAGCGCCGGGGCGGACGGAAGTATTTCGCCAGCGAGCTGGGCATCCAGAAGCTGATGCGCAAGCATAAGATCATCGGCTTCGTCACCTTCCACAGCAACGTCGCCAAGCGGCTGGTGGTGCAGGTGCTGCTTCCCAACAAAGTCCGGGGCTGGGTGTTCAAAAAATTTGCCAGAAGTCAGGAAAATGACGGTTGACGCCATGAAAGAACTAACAAACGAACAAATAAAGCAGTGCAGTTTTTCTGTTTTGAAGCAAATTCGCAACATTTGCCAGGAAAATGGTCTGCGCTACAGCCTCACCGGCGGCTCCCTTTTGGGTGCGGTGCGGCACCAGGGGTTCATCCCCTGGGATGACGACATCGACATTATGATGCCCCGTCCGGATTACGATCGGCTCATCGCCATCGTCCGGGAGGGGGATCATGGCTTTGACCTGCGGTGCGCCGAGATCGAGGGGGATGCCTACGGCTACTCCTTCGCCAAGGCCTGCTGCCGTGGGACACGGCTGGAGGAAAACAATATCCGCCACCCGATCGGCGTGTTTGTGGATATTTTCCCCGTGGACGGTGCCGGCAACACCCTCCGGGGTGCCAGACTGCGGACGAAGTATTTCGTATTCCTCCACGGTCTGAAAATCTCCGCCAACTGGACAAAATACCATCGCTCCAAGCTGCGCAAATGGTACTATGAGCCGCTGCGCTACGGCTGCTATCTATTCAGCAAGCTCCTGGGGCGGCGTTTTATCGACAAGCGGATGGAACGTTTTTTGCGGCGGAAGGATTACGCCTCCACCGCCTATGTCGGGCGGCTGCTGGGGGATTACGGCTCTAAGGAGATCTTCCCCAGGGAGCTGTTTGAGAAAACCATTCCGGTCACCTTCGAGGGGGAGCAGTTCGACGGCATCGCCGATTATGACACCTTCCTCACCCGGCTGTATGGGGATTATATGACCATGCCCCCGGCGCAGAAGCAGGTGACCCATCACGAATTTAAAGCATATTGGGTGGATTGAATGAAGATTTTGCTCGTCAGTCACCTGCCGATGTCCACACAGCACAATATGGGCAAGACGTTTTTGTCCCTGATGGCTGGACTGGAACGGCAGGAGCTATGCCAACTATATATTTATCCGGCGTTTCCGGATGGTGACTGGGCTGCCTCCTTCTATCGGGTGACGGACAAGCAGATCATCAAATCCCTGCCCTTCGGCAAAAAGGTCGGCGGCTGTGTGGAGCCGGTGCGGATCACCGGGCAGAGCTTCTACGAAAACCCGGAGGACGAGTCCTTTTACCGGGACCGGAAGAATAAATCCCCCTTGCGGCGGCTGCTGCGGGACGGCATCTGGCGCTGGGGCAACTGGAACAATGCAAGCTTGCACAAATGGCTCCGGGAGCAAAAGCCGGACTGCATTTTCCTGGCGCCGGGACCTGCCAAGTTTATTTACAACATCGCCCTGAAGCTGGCGAAGGAATATGAGATCCCCATCGTGACCTACATTTGCGATGAATATTACTTCGTGGACACCCCCAAGGGGTTGCTGAGCCGGGTGCAGCTGCGCCGTCTGCAAAAGAAAATCGAGCAGACCATTGCCGCCAGCAGCCATCTGGTGGTGATCTGCGACGAACTGAAGGCAGCCTACAGCAAATTCGGCAAGCCCATCACCACGGTGATGACCGGTGCCTCCTTTCCGGTGGCGGAAGCCTCCAGGGGAGCGGAAAAGCCGGCGCATATTTGCTATTTCGGCAACATTCGGTGCAATCGATACCTGTCGCTGGCCCGGGTGGGCAAGGCGCTGGATGCCTTGAATGGCAAGCTGGGCACCGATTATAAGCTGAAGATCTACACCTCGGAGAAGGATCCTGAGATTTTGTCCGTCTTTGACGGAATCACTTCTGTACAGCTTCCTGGATTTGTCACCGGCGAGGCGTATCAGCGGGAATTTGAGAATGCACAGCTTCTGCTCCATGTGGAGGCCTTCGATGCCGGGAGCATCCATCGTGTGCGCCACAGCGTGTCCACCAAGATTGCCGACAGTCTTGCCAGCGGCAAGCCCCTTTTGGCATACGGACCGGCGCAGGTTGCCTCCATGGGACATCTGCTGCGCCACCGCTGCGCCATCACCGCCACCGATGAGGACGGTTTGGAGGGGATGCTTCTGACTGCCTTTACCGATTGGGCTGCCAGCGCCGCCGCAGCAGAAAAGGGTCTGGAGGTCGCCCGTACTTACCATGACAGCGACCTGGTGGGGCGCCAAATGCGTGAGGTTTTTGAGGACATATTGTAGGGGTCGGAGCCCACATCGACCCAAAAATCATACTTTCAGAAAGGGCCGATGTGGGCATCGACCCCTACGGGGAGTTATCCTATGAAGATCCTGCAGATCAACAACGTATACGGCGAGCAAAGCACCGGCAAGCTCACCCGGCAGCTGCATTTGGGGCTGCTGGAGCGGGGACATGAGGCGCTGGTGGTCTACGGTCGGGGCGTGGGAATGCAGGAGCAGGGGGTACGGCGGCTGTGCCCGGAGTGGTACGGCAAGCTAAATAGTGCCCTTTGCCGTATCACCGGTTTGAAGTACGGCGGCTGCCTGCTGTCCACCTGGCGTTTGCAGGGCATCATCCGCCGGGAAAAGCCGGATGTGGTGCATTTGCAGTGCATCAACGGCAATTTTGTGAATATCTACCGTCTGGTTCGGTGGCTGAATCGGCACCGGATCCCCACGGTCAACTCCCTCCATGCGGAGTTTATGTACACAGCCAACTGCGGCTACGCCTTTGAGTGCGACCGGTGGATGACCGGCTGCGGCGGCTGTCCCCGTCCGAAAAAGGTGACCAAAAACCCCTTTTTCGACAGAACGGCTGTGTCTTTCAGGAAAATGCGCCGTGCCTTTGAAGGTTTCGAAACCTGCATCAACTGTCCGGTGTCTGACTGGACGGAGGAGCGTGGTAAAAAGAGCCCCATTTTGATGGGCATGCCCTTTCGCACCGTGTACAACGGGGTGGATACGGAGATTTTCCACCGCCGGGAAGCGATCCCGGAGCCGGGAATGACCGTGCTGCACGTCACCGCCTGCTTTTCGGCACAGCCGGATCAGATCAAGGGCGGACGTTATTTGATCGAATTGGCTCGTCGGATGCCGGAAGTTACCTTCCTGGTGGCAGGCAGGGCGGAGCAGATCGATGATCTGCCGGCGAATATCCGTCTGCTGGGGGTCGTCCGTGACCAAAAGGCGCTGGCGGAGCATTACCGCAACGCCCGTGCCATGGTGCTGGTGAGCAAAAAGGAGACCTTCTCCATGCCCTGCGCCGAGAGTCTGTGCTGCGGCACGCCCATCGTGGGCTTCAAGGCCGGCGCGCCGGAGCAGATCTCCATGGGCGCATATTCCGATTTTGTGGAATTCGGGGACGTGGATGCTTTGGAAAAGCAGCTGCGTCGATGGCTGTCTGCCCAGCCGGACCGGGAAAAAATCGCCCGGGAGGCAGAAAAGATCTATTCTGTGAACACCATGATCGATGGTTTTCTGGAGGTTTATCAAGCATGCGATTGGAGCAGCAAAAAATAGATATCTGGCTGTTTAAGCTCCTGTTCCTGCTTTCCGGGGGCATTCTTGTCATGCAAATTTTTGCCCTCGAGAGTTTGACCAGCTACCTGTTTTTGCTGACATTTCCCATCACGTTGCTGCTGTGGATCCGGTCGGTGCGGGAAACGCTGACGATTTGGGATCTGCTTCTTTTGCTGACGATCGGCGTGGCTGTTGCAAATGTTTTGATCAATACCGCCATCCAGGGCACATCCCTGACCTTCAACTATTTCAAAAAGCTGATCATTTTTTCCACCACACTGCTGTACCTTCAGGTGTGCAGCCGCACGCAGGTGAATCCTAAGCTGCAGACCTTTTTCCAAAGACTGCTGGAGGCCATCACCGTCTTTCTGTTTTTGTCGTTCTGCTTCATGCGTGAGGCGGTGTTCCGCTTTGGGGAATGGGGGTCTGTGTACCTGACCTTCGGCTTGGGCAACCCCAATTTGACGGGCTTGTTCGTCACCTGCCTGTTCATGCTGGAGTTTCCCCGTCTGTTCCAGCCGGATCCCTGGTACAAGCGGGTATACCGCATCCTCTTGACCTTGATCCTGGCGGCATTTGTGGTGATGACCGGCTCCCGGAACAGTATCATCGTTGCGGTACTGTATATCGGCTGCAGCGTTGGGCTTCTGTGTGTGCGGCAGCGCTATTTGAGCCGCCTCCGGTTCGACCGGGTGCTCACCGTCGGTATCATTCTGTTTCCAGTGCTGTTTTTGGCGGCGTATATGCTGCTGGTGTATAATGAATCGGTGCAGGAGATGTTTTCGTTCATCGTGGGCAAGGGCAAAAGCCTGGATTCCCGGATGGAGATCTGGGAGCCGGCGCTGGAGCATTTGGGGAAATCTCCCATTTTCGGCGCCTACAGTCAGATCACCGAGGGCACCGGCTCCGCCCAAATGCACAACACCCATTTGGACATCGCCTGCTCCTATGGCATCCCGGTGCTGCTTTTGGTGGGTGCGCTGCTGTTCCGGTGGCTGAACCAGCGGAATCAGACCTATGAAAATAAGCGGGGGCTTGCCTATATGCTGGGCTTTGCCTGCGCCATCATTATGGGCATGGGTGAGGCGGCGCTGTTCTCCGGCGGTCTGGGACTGTATATTCTGGTGGGCGGCTTCCTGCTGCTGGCCAATCGGGATGCTTATGTGGAGCCGTTGGTGGAGTTGAAACATGAGATTGAAACAGAAGCTGAATAGCACCTCCCTGCGCAACGCCGGTTGGCTGGTGGGCGGACGGTTGGTGAACAAAATACTGGCCTTTGTGGTGGGCGTGCTCAGCGCCCGGTACCTGGGTCCCGGCAACCAGGGTCTGCTGGATTATGTGCTGGCGTATGTGACGTTTTTTGCGTCCTTTTGCAATTTGGGCATCAATTCGGTGATCGTCAAGGAATTTGTGGATCATCCGGAGGATGAGGGCACCGCTTTGGGTACCTCCATGGTGCTGCAGGCGATTTCCAGTTTGCTGTCCGGTGTGATGATTGTGGGCATCGTCTGTCTGATGGACGGCGGCGACCGGCTGACCATGGCGGTGGCTGCCCTGAGCAGCATGGGCATGGTGTTCCACGCCTTCGATACCATGAAGCGGTGGTTTTACCACCGGCGGGCATCCAAATATACTGCCATCGCTACGGTGGTGGCATATTTTACCGCTTCGGCTTACAAGATCGCCCTGCTGGTCGCCGGACGTGGCGTGCTGTGGTTCGCCGTGGCAACCAGCGTGGAATATTTCGTGGTGGCGGCGTTTCTGTTCGTGGCTTATAAGAAGCTGGGCGGACCGAAATTCTCCTTCTCCTGGTCCAAGGGTCGGCAGATCCTGGCAAGCAGCAGCGGCTATATTCTGTCGGGACTGATGGTGTCTGTGTACGCCGTTACCGATAAGCTGATGCTGGAGGGAATGCTGGATACGGCGTCCGTTGCCTATTACGGACGGGCTGTGTCGGTGAGCACCATGTGGACGTTTCTGCTGGAGGCGCTGATCGATGCCCTGTCCCCGGAGATCATCCAGGCAGGGGCTAAGGATCGGGCGCTGTTTGAGAAGAAAAACCGGCAGCTTTACGCCATTGTGATCTATTCGGCGCTGATCGCGTCGGTGGTGATCTGCCCGCTGGCGAAGCCCATCGTGCGGATCCTGTACGGCGAGGCTTATTTGCCGGCGGTGGCACCGCTGCGGATCGTCACCTGGTATACGGCATTTTCCTATCTGGGTGGTGCCCGGAGCGCTTGGGCGGTGAGCGAGAATAAGCAAAAGTATCTGAAATATCTGTATTTCGGGGCGGCGGTGCTGAATGTGACGCTGAATTGGCTGATGATCCCCTGGTGGGGCGTGGTTGGCGCCTCGGTGGCATCCTTTGTCACCCAGATGGCGACGGTGACCTTCCTGCCGCTGATGATCCCGGCCATGCGACCCAACGTAAAACTGATGGCGGAAGCCTTATTGCTTAGAAAAATCAAATGATGATACGTCCCGGTGCAAGACCTCTTGCACCGGACTGCTTTTTGATAGGTAAATGATTGTTTATGCGATTAACGCACACGCCCTTGCCCCCCGCATTTATGAGGGGGGTGGCCGAAGCGCAAGCGAGGCCGGGGGGAGCAAAAAAAGGATTTTCCCGAACTCCCCCAGTCAAAAATCAAAGATTTTTGCCAGCCCCCTCTTAAAAGCGGG
>JAZNRS010000146.1:0-3967 GCA_045590815.1 Faecousia sp. | reverse complement strand
CAAAAGAAAAACCACCCCAAAAGGGCTGGTTTTTCTTTTGGCGGAGGTGGGATTCGAAAGAACATAGCCGATAGATATTTGCCATGTAAATGATTGTTTGGCGTAAAGCTTCTCCCTAGGGAGAAGCTGGCAAAAATCTTTGATTTTTGACTGATGAGGGGTCAAACAGTGGATTTTGCAGTCTGTAAAACCCCTCATCCGCCTCCTTCGGAGGCACCTTCCCCCTGGGGGGATGGCTTATAAACAATCATTTACATAAACAACAAGAAATACTTGCGCTTTAGGGGACGATGTGTTACACTATATACATAGTTATGCAGTTTACTGCATAATCATTTTCAAGGAGGTAGATTTATGAATTCCAGTTCTGTCAAAAAGTATCTTGCGGAATTTATCGGCACCTTTGTGCTGGTGCTTTTCGCCTGCGGTACCGCTGTGATCACCGGCTGCACCAAGAGCTTTGATGCCGCTTACGCAGTGACCGCTGCCGCTTTCGGTCTTGTCATTGTTGCGATGGCATACTCCGTGGGCAATGTTTCCGGCTGTCATATCAACCCCGCCGTTTCCATCGCTATGCTGGTCAGCGGCAAGCTGTCCCTGAAGGATTTTGTCGGCTACGTTGTGGCTCAGTTCCTGGGCGCCACCGCCGGCGCTGCCGTGCTGATGCTGCTGGTCGGCAAGGATGCAGGCCTCGGCACCAACTCTCTGTACGAGGGCAGCATTTGGCTGTCTATGCTGGTTGAGGTCATTCTGACCTTTATCTTCGTGTTCGCCATTCTGGGCGTCACCTCCAAGGAGAGCAACAGCGGCGTGGCAGGCATCGTCATTGGTCTGACCCTGACCCTGGTACATATCTTTGGTATCTACTTCACCGGCACCTCCGTGAATCCTGCCCGGAGCTTTGGTCCCGCTCTGCTGATGGGCGGCGACGCCATCAAGTGTGTGTGGGTCTTCATCCTGGCACCGCTGGTCGGCGGCGTTCTGGCTGCTTTGGCTTATGGCTATCTGGACGGCAAGAAGAAGGCTGAATAAATCAAAATCAAGCCCGGTTCCCTTGGGAACCGGGCCTTTTTATTTTTTGCGCAGCAGGCGTACATAGGAAAGGACCATAAGCACCAGCAATATTGCCAGATATATGCCCATCAAACCAATGTTTACATGGTTGGCGATGAGTCCGAACAGCGGCGGCATCAGCGCAGTGCCCACATAGGCGCTGGCGGTCTGCAGTCCCATTAAAGATTGGGAACGTTCGGCTCCAAAATGGGTGGGTGTGGCGTGCATGACGCAGGGATAAATGGGCGCACATCCCAAACCAACCAATCCAAGACCAATCATCGCCCCATCCGTCCCCAATGGGAGCAGCAAAACGGCGATGCCCAGGGAGATGATGCCGAAGCCCAGACGGATCATTTGGGTGTCGTTGAGCCGGATGGCGATGAAGCCGCTGATGGCGCGGCCCGCGGTGATCCCCAGAAAGAAAAGGCTGCCGAAGGCTGCGGCGGTTTCGGCGGACAGACCTGCGTGCAGATGCAAATAGGATGCCGACCACAGCGCCGCCGTCTGCTCCAAAGCGCAGTAGCAGAAAAAGCTGAGCATCACGGACTTTGCCCCGGGAATGCGGATCACCTGGTGCAAGGGCAGGGGCTTTGCCTGCTCTGTGACGGCGTGGCTTTTCCAAAGAGGCAGGCTTAACAACACAATGCCGGTCAGGACGATCTGCAAAATGCCCACATACCGATAGGCATTTCCCCAATGCTGCCCAAAAGTCAGCACAAGACTCACGATGTACGGACCGACGGATGCGCCCACGCCCCACATACAGTGCAGCCAGCTCATATGCCGGCTGGAATAATGCAGTGCCACATAATTATTCAATGTGGCATCCACACATCCGGCACCCAGACCGTAGGGCACCGCCCACAGGCACAGCATCCAAAACCGGTTACTGACAGAAAAACCGAACAGCGCCAAGCAAGTCAATCCAATGCTCAGTGCGGTGACCTTGCCGGGACCCATACGATAGGTGAGCCGGTCGCTGAAAAGACTGGACAAAATAGTGCCCACGCAGATGATCATGGACACGATGCCGGCGTAAGACATGGGTGTACCCAATTCCGGGTAGATACTGGGCCACGCAGCGCCCAAAAGCCCGTCGGGCAAGCCGAGGCTGATAAAGGACAGGTAAATGACTGCCAAAAGAAGGTGGATCATAAGAAAGCTCCTCGTTTCGTCTGAAGCCATTATAATGCATATTTTGCCGAATGCAACACAGAATTATTGTGGTGTCGAAAAAAGAAAAAATGTAACGAAATTGTAGTTGACATAAATGGTGACGGGGGCTAGAATAGTAGGAAACGTGAAGGAGGGGTAGCCATGGACGAGAACTATGTACCCAGAGAGAGAAGAAAACCTAAGAAAAACTACACATGGCTGGTGGTTTTGGCGGCGTTGGTGCTGGTGGGCATCATTATTGGCGCGGTGATCGGACTGTCCCGGAACAAGGGCGGCGATGAAGATCCTGCAGCGACCACCACGGTCCCTACCACCACCGTTCCGCCTACGCAGTATGAAGTCAGCCTGATGCTGAACGGCGAGAGCGAGATGACCCTGGAATACGGCACGGCGTTTGAGGATCCCGGTGCTGAGGGCTTCTATTGGGACGAAGAAACCCCTGATGAGAAGCTGTCTGCCCAGGTGACGGTGGAATCCGACCTGGATGAAACCAAGCTGGGCAGCTACACCGTCACTTATACCGTGACCTGGGAGAACGCCACTCAATCTGCCACCAGAACGGTGCATCTTGTGGACACCACCGTGCCTGAGATCACCCTTGTGGCAGATCCCAATCGGCTGACCATGCCCGGTGAGAGCTACGATGAAGAGGGCTTCACCGCAACCGACAATTACGACGGCGATATCACCGACCGGGTGGTACGCACCGAGGAGGAGGATCGGGTGATCTACACGGTCAAGGATTCCTCCGGTAATGAAACCACCGTGATCCGCAGCATTTTCCGGGACGAGGAAGCCCCTGTACTGAGCATGAACGGCAACAAGGTGGTGACGGTGATCTCCGGCATGGGGTGGTCGGATCCCGGATGCTCTGCAACGGATAACGTGGAAGGTGACATTTCCCGGAAGGTGAAGGTCACCGGCACGGTGGATCTGAACAAGGCCGGCACCTATTATCTGACGTACCGGGTCAGCGACGGCAGCGGCAATACTGCCGAACTGAAGCGGACTGTGGTGGTGCGTGATCTGGTTTACGGCGAGCCCAATGGCAAGGTCATTTATCTGACCTTTGACGACGGCCCCAGCGGTTATACGCCCCGTCTTCTGGAGATCCTGGAAAAGTACGGCGCAAAGGCGACCTTCTTTGTGGTAGGCTCCGGACGGGTGGATCTGCTGGACGATATCGCCAAGGCCGGTCATACCCTGGCCATCCACAGCATGACTCATAAATACCAGGAGATCTACGCCAGCGATGAGGCATTTTACGCAGACCTCACCGGTATGCGTGCGCTGATCAAGCAGTACACCGGCATCGATACCACGCTGATGCGGTTCCCCGGCGGCAGCTCCAACAGCATCACCAAGAAGATCTGTCCGGGTATCATGACCCGGCTGACCGAGAAGGTGGTTGCGGATGGATATTATTACTATGACTGGCATATTGACAGCGGTGATGCCGCAGGCACCAAAGAGGTGGATAAGATCGCACAGAACGTGATCACCGGCATCCAAAACAGACCCAAGAGCTCCCAGCTTGTGGTGCTGCAGCATGATATTTACCAAGCCAGCGTGGAGGCTGTGGAACAGATCCTGATCTGGGGTCTGGAGAATGGCTATACGTTCCTGGCTTTGGATGAAGAAAGCTCCGGCGCACATCACGGCGTATACAACTAAAGCAAAACGGCGCACCCCCTCACGGCGCCGTCTGTTGTGTTTTGTGTGCGGCGGGGGGATA
>JAZNRS010000145.1:0-3550 GCA_045590815.1 Faecousia sp. | reverse complement strand
CTAACGGCGAAATATCGTAGGGGAGGGTCTTGACCCTCCCTTGTCGCCCCGGAGGGGCGACAGCTATGCAATGCGCCTTCGGCGAAGGGAGGGTCAAGACCCTCCCCTACAGTATTTGTTAGTAAGCTAAACAATCATTTACTACCGTGTTTTTGAAAAATTTATAATTTGGGTGCAGACAATTCACAAATTCTGTGATATACTATATAGAAATATAGCAATTCTAAGAAAAGGAGGCGTGTCCTTTTGAAATATTGGTGTGGTTTCCTGGTGGCAGGCATCATCGCTACCATCACCTGGGCACTGTCCATGCTGGCGTCCAAGTTCACAGTCCTGGTGGACATGGTCTACCCCTACCTGACCCGGACTGTCCAGAATTCTCTGGCGGAGTGGGCAGGCAGTGTCAATTTCTGCGTTTGGCAGGTCATCGCCGTGCTGCTGGCGGTGGCGCTGGTGGTGCTCATCGTGCTGATGATCGTCTTCCGCTGGAATTTCTTCCAGTGCATGGGCTGGGTCATGACCGCCGTGGCCATCATCTATTTCGGTCATACCTGCGTCTACGGTCTGAATTATCATGCCGGTCCTCTTGCCCAGGACATCCGTCTTGAAGTGTCCGACTATACCCAGGAGGAGCTGGAGGATGCGCTGACCTACTACCGGGACATCGCCAACCAGCTTGCCGACCGGGTCAATCGGGACGACGAGGGCAACGTGGATTTCCCCAGCTTCCAAACCCTGGCAAACCAAGCCGGGGACGGTTTCCAGACGCTGACCTATGAGCGCACGATGTCCATTTTCGCAGGCTCTACCCAGCCGGTCAAGGAGCTGGGCTGGGCGGATATGTATACCTCCATGGGCATCACCGGCGTTTCCATGGGTCTTACCGGCGAGGCTGCAGTGAATCCCCAGATCCCGGACGTGGGTCTGCCCTTCACCATGTGCCACGAAATGGCACACCGGATGTGCATCGCCGATGAGCGGGATGCCAATTTCGCCGCGTTTTTGGCTTGCTCCGTGAATGAAAGCCTGGAATATCAGTACAGCGGCTACTTCATGGCGTACCGTTACTGCTACAACGCCCTGGCTTCCACCAATTCTTCCACCGCCGCCGCTGCCGCTGCCCGGATCGCCACCGGCGTCAACGAAAATCTGCGCCGGGATCTGGCAAATTACGACCAATTCTTCTTCGACAATCAAAAGGAAAAGGCTACCAAATTCGCCGACACCGTCAACGATTCCTACCTCAAGACCAGCGGCGATGAGGAGGGCGTGGCGTCCTACGGACAGGTGTGTGACCTGCTGGTGAGCTGGCACATCCAGGAAGTGGTCATGCCCGCCCAGAAGGAAGAGGCGGAGTCTGTTTTCGACCCCTACGATGAAAACCAGGTGGACCTGAGCGGCATCGTGGGCGCCATCAAGGAGGACTAAGCCATGCTGCAAACTCTCATGGCAGGTATGCCGGAGCTGGATGCGGCTACCGCGGAAAAGCTCTGCGCCTTTGGCGAGGCGGTGGTGAAGCAGAATGAGGTGATGAACCTCACCGCCATCACCGAGCCCACCCAGGTGGCAAAATTGCACCTGCTGGACAGCTTGACCGTAGCAAAAAGCGCCGATCTGGCTGGAAAACGGCTGATCGACGTGGGCTGCGGCGCGGGATTTCCCGGTGTGCCGCTGAAGATCGCCTGTCCGGAGGCGGATGTGACGCTGCTGGATTCTCTGGGCAAGCGGATGGCTTGGCTGGAGCGGATCCTGCCGGAGCTGGGCATCGAGGCCACTTGCATCACCGCCCGGGCGGAGGAATTCGCCCCCAAGGGTCGGGAAAAATACGATTACGCCACCAGCCGTGCGGTGGCGCGGCTGAATATCCTGCTGGAGCTGACAGCGCCTTTCGTCAAGGTTGGCGGCGCTGTGCTGGCCATGAAGGGCGCTGCCGCCCGGGAGGAGCTGGCGGAGGCGAAAAACGCCGTTTCCAAGCTGGGACTGAAGCTGGAGCGCATCGATGATTATCCCATCGACGATACCGCCCATTCGGTGATCGTCCTGCGCAAGATCAAACCCACACCCCCCCAATACCCCCGAAGATACGCAAAAATAAAGCAGTCGCCTCTTTAAGGGCGGAGCGCCATAGTGAGATACCGGTTTTTGAACGACCCCTTTTCCTCAATACTTCGCAAAAAATTCCCGAAATGCGTCAGCATTCCGGGAATTTTATTACTTGTCTTGAGAAAAAGTTGCCACTTCAAAACTGCGTAGCACTGAAAAGAGCGGAGATCTGTGACAGCTAAGGCAAAAAAGCTGGAAATGCTTGGTGTATTTCCAGCTTTTTTAACGCAGTATGGCACTGATATACGCCTTTTCAGGCGATTTCTCACTATGGCGCTCCGCCCAAGGCGACTGCTTTTTTATTTACTGATTTTCCAATTCCTTCAGAGCGTCGCGGCGGGAGAAGTTTGCACGGCCCTTCTCGTCGAAGCCCATGAACTTGACCCAAGTCATATCGCCCAGGTTCAGCACGTCCTCGACCTTCTCAACACGGCGGTTCTCCAGCTTGGAGATGTGAACCATGCCGTCATGGCCGGGAGCGATCTCAACGAAAGCGCCGATGGGCAGGATGCGAACAACCTTGCCGTAGTACAGCTTGCCAACCTCGGGCACGAAGCAGATGTCGTCGATCATCTTCTTGGCGGCGTAAGCGCAGGCGCTGGCCACAGCGGAGATGAACACGGAGCCATCGTCCTCGATGTCCACCTTGGCGCCGGTGTCGGCGCAGATCTTCTGGATGGTCTTGCCGCCGGAGCCGACGACCTCGCGGATCTTGTCCACGGGGATCTTCAGGCTGATCATCTTGGGAGCGAACTCGCTGACTTCCGCACGGGGCTCGGGGGTGCAGGGCAGCATGACTTCGTCCAGGATCACCAGACGGGCCTTGCGGCAGCGCTCCAGAGCATCGGCGATGATCTCCATGGTCAGACCCTTGTTCTTCAGGTCCATCTGGATGGCGGTGATACCCTCGGTGGTACCGGCAACCTTGAAGTCCATTTCGCCGTGGAAGTCCTCAACACCCTGAATGTCGGTGAAGGTTCTCCACTCGCCGGTCTCCTGGTCGGAGATCAGGCCGCAGGAGATGCCTGCAACGGGGCGCTTGATGGGCACGCCGGCATCCATCAGAGCCAGAGTAGAGCCGCAGATGGAGCCCTGGGAAGTGGAGCCGTTGGAGGACAGAACCTCGGACACCACACGAATGGCGTAAGGGAACTCTTCCACGGAAGGAATCACGGGAACCAGAGCCTTCTCAGCCAGAGCGCCATGGCCGATCTCACGACGGGAGGTGGAACGGGCGGCACGGGCTTCGCCGGTGGAGAAGGAGGGGAAGTTGTAGTGGTGGATATAGCGCTTGGTGTCCTCCTGGTAGATGGTATCCATCTTCTGAGCGGCGGACAGGGTGTTCAGGGTGCAGATGGACAGAACCTGTGTCTGGCCACGGGCAAAGAGACCGGAGCCATGGACTCTGGGCAGAACGCCAACCTCGGCATCCAGAGGACGAATCTCG
>JAZNRS010000144.1:0-4671 GCA_045590815.1 Faecousia sp. | reverse complement strand
CACCTTGTTCTCCACCATGGCACGGAGGGAATCCTCATCGGAATAAGCGCCGTGCTCCACGGAGTCGATGCCAGCTACCGCCGCTGCCTCGATGGTCCGGGCGCCGTTGGCATGGGCCATGACGGAGAAGCCCTCCTCGTGGGCGATGTAGATCAGCCCCCGGATATGGTCCGCGGGAAGTCCCTCCTCCGTCAGGCGGCCGCAGGTGTCGAAGTCCATGAGGCCCGAGATCATGATCTTGATAAAGTCCGCGCCCTGGGCCCGCATCTTTCGGACCAGATCTGCATATTCTCTGAAATTTTCGTACTTTTCGCCGATGAATGCACCGTAATGCCCCGCCTTGCACAGGGGCGACAGGGGCGTCCGGTAGGTGATCCCAAATTCCCCGGATATCTCACGGGCCTTCTTGCCGACGCCCCAGCGGTCACCGCCGTCCCGGAGGTAGCGGTAGCCCTGGCGCCGGTACTGTGCCAGGACACCTCTGATCCAGTCCTCCTTCGGCTGCGGCTGATGACGGCCGATGGCGCCGCGCCATTCCACCCCATCCAAAACCATATGCATATGGCAGTCCACCATGGTATCACATTCTTTCTGTGGGTTGTAGGGGTCGATGCCTACATCGACCCATTTCAGTATACCAAAGAGTACCGGAATTGTAAACTTTTTTCTACCTCTTGCCATGGGTGGGTAGACTGTGATACAATATAAGATACGAATTCTAGTCAAAAGGAGGAAACCATTTCCATGATTCGACGTTTGGCCCGGTGCGTCCGGGAATACAAATGGATCGCCCTGATCAGCCCGCTGGCTATGATCGGTGAAGTATACATGGAGGTGCAGATTCCCGCTGTACTGTCCAAGATCATCGATCTGGGTGTCACCGGCGGTAACATGACCGCTGTGTGGCAGTACGGATTGCAGCTTGTGCTGTTTTCTTTGTGCAGCCTGGTGTTTGGCGTGGCATCCGCGGTGTCTGCCGCCTATGCCGCTACCGGTTTTTCTAAAAATCTGCGGCAGGATATGTACTATAATGTACAGACCTTTGATTTTTCCAATATCGACAAATTTTCCAGCGCCTCCATCGTGACACGGCTTACCTCGGATGTCGCCCACATCCAGATGGCCTTCCAGATGATGATCCGCATGGCGGTGCGCTGCCCGATGATGTTGATTTTGGCGGCAACCAAGGCATTCACCATCAGCCCAAAGCTGTGCCTGGTGTACTGTGTGACACTGCCGCTGCTGTTTATCGGCCTTACAGTGCTGATCAAGGTGGTTCATCCCATTTTTGAGCGGGTCTTTAAGACCTATGACCGGCTGAATACTGTGGTGCAGGAGAATCTGCACGGCATCCGTGTGGTGAAATCCTTCGTCCGTGAAAAGCGGGAAACGGAAAAATTTACCGAAACCTCCGGTAAAATTTACAAGGACTTCTGCAAGGCAGAGCGGATTATGGCTATCAACAACCCCCTGATGCAGATGGCTGTGTATTTCTGTATCCTGGCCATTTCCTTCCTGGGTGCGAAAATGGTGGTCAGCTCCAATAACGGCGCCATCAGCGGCGGACTGAGCACCGGCGACTTGACCGCTATGTTTACCTACACCACGCAGATCTTGAGTGCGCTGATGATGTTCTCCATGATCTTCGTGATGCTGATCATCACCCAGGCACCGCTGCAGCGCACCAACGAGCTGCTGGCGGAAAGACCGGAGCTTGCCAACCCGGAAAACCCCATTACCGAGGTGGCGGACGGTTCCATCGACTTTGAAAATGTCAGCTTCCGCTACTCCAAGACCGCCGACCGAAATGCTCTGAACAAGATCGATCTGCATATCAAATCCGGTCAGACCGTGGGCATCCTGGGCGGCACCGGTACCAGTAAATCCACCCTAGTGCAGCTGATCCCCAGACTGTACGATGCCATCGAAGGTACCGTCAAAGTGGGCGGCGTGGACGTACGGGATTACGATATCCATGCCCTGCGGGATGCGGTTTCCATGGTTTTGCAGAAAAATGTGCTGTTTTCCGGCACCATCAAGGAAAATCTTCGCTGGGGCGACCCCGATGCCACCGACGAGGAGCTGATCCGTGCCTGTCAGCTTTCCTGTGCCGATGATTTCATCCAAACCTTCCCCGAGGGCTACGATACCCACATCGAGCAGGGGGGCACCAATGTGTCCGGCGGTCAGAAGCAGCGGCTTTGCATTGCCCGGGCCCTGCTGAAGAAGCCCAAGATCTTGATTTTGGACGACTCCACCTCTGCGGTGGATACCCGGACTGATGCCCGGATCCGTCAAGCCTTTGCCGAGGAGATCCCCAACACCACCAAGCTGATCATCGCCCAGCGAGTGGCATCGGTGGAACACGCCGATCTGATCCTTGTGATGGAGGGCGGCGAGATTGCTGCCATGGGCAATCACGAGGAACTGCTGAAGACCTCTACCATCTACCGTGAGGTCTACGAATCCCAGACGAAGGGAGGAATCGAATAATGCCTCCTGTCAGAATGAAGGGCGACGGCCGTATGGCCAAGGACCCCAAGAAGACTATTTTGCGGCTGCTGAGCTACATGAAGCGGTATCTTCCTGCGCTGATCGTGGTGGTGATCTGCATTCTGGTCAGCGCCATCGCCCAGGCGGCAAGCTCCGCCTCCCTGGGCACCCTGGTGGATGACCACATCGTGCCGCTGCTGGGTGTGGAAGATCCCAACTATGCCGCACTGATCAGATTCCTTTGTATCATGGCAGGGCTTTACCTGCTGGGCATCATTTCTGCGTTCCTTTACAACTTTTTGATGGCAAAAGTGGGGCAGGGCACCCAAAAAACCATCCGGGATGCCATGTTTACCCATATGCAGAAGCTGCCCATCCGCTATTTCGACACCCATCCTGCCGGCGACGTGATGAGCCGCTACACCAGCGACATTGACACTCTGCGGCAGATGATCTCCCAGTCCATCCCACAGTGTATTTCCTCTGTGGCGACGCTGGTGGTGGTGTTCATCTTCATGCTGATCACCTCGCCGCTCCTCACTGTCGTGCTGATCGTTACCCTCACGGGCATCATTTTGGTGACCAAAACCGTGGTGGGCAAATCCGCAAAATTCTTCATCGGTCAGCAGCAAAAGCTGGGCGCCGTCAATGGCTATGTGGAAGAAATGATCCACGGTCAGCGGGTGGTGAAGGTATTCAACCGGGAGGAGATCTCCAAGGAAGAATTCGATGCGCTGAATGAGGATCTGCGGAAAAATGCCTTCAAGGCCGGTGCCTATGCCAATATCATGGGCCCGGTGAACAACAATCTGGGTTATATCCAGTACGCCATTTTGGCGATCGTTGGCGGCTTGATCGCCGTTGCCAGTGGCGAAAAACTGCTGTCTTTGGGCGATCTGATCACCTTCCTGGTGCTGTCGAGAACCCTCAATATGCCCATCTCCCAGCTTTCCAACCAGATCAATGCCATCGTCATGGCGCTGGCAGGTGCGGAGCGGATCTTCGAGCTGATGGATGAGGAGGTGGAGCAGGATGCCGGCTATGTGACCCTGGTCAATGCTGACATCGCCCCGGACGGCACCGTCACCGAAACCGCTGAGCGCACCGGGCATTGGGCGTGGAAGCACCCCCATGGGGACGGCAGCCTCACCTATACGGAGCTGAAGGGCGACATCACCATGCACGAAGTGGACTTCGGCTACGTCCCGGAAAAGACGGTGCTTCACGATGTGAGTCTGTACGCCACCCCCGGTCAGAAAATCGCCTTCGTGGGCGCAACCGGTGCCGGCAAGACCACCATCACCAATCTGATCAACCGGTTCTATGACATTGCCGACGGCAAGATCCGTTACGACGGCATCAACATCAACAAGATACGAAAGCCTGACCTGCGGCGAAGCCTGGGCGTGGTGCTGCAGGATACCAATCTGTTTACCGGTACTGTCATGGACAATATCCGCTACGGACGGCTGGATGCTACCGATGAAGAGTGCATCCGCGCGGCGAAGCTTGCCAATGCGCACGATTTCATCACCCGTCTGCCCGAGGGCTACAACACCATGCTCACGGATAACGGCGGCCGGCTTTCTCAGGGTCAGCGGCAGCTCATTGCGATTGCCCGCGCGGCGGTTGCCGATCCTCCGGTGATGATTCTGGATGAGGCTACCTCCTCCATCGATACCCGTACCGAGGCGCTGGTGCAAAAGGGCATGGATGCGCTGATGCATGGGCGCACCACCTTTGTCATTGCCCATCGGCTGTCCACGGTCAAGAACAGCGATTGTATCATGGTTTTGGATCACGGTCGAATCATCGAGCGTGGTACCCATCAGGATCTCATTGCCCAAAAGGGCACTTATTATCAATTGTATACCGGCGCATTTGAGCTGGAATAACGCAAAAAACACCCCCAGAACCTTGAACTGCACCCCATTTGTTAGACAAGTATGATATAATACTTGTACTAAGAAATGGGGTGTTTTTCTATGCCTAAAGGAATACCAAACAAGCGATACACAGGCGAGTTTAAGCAGATGGTTGTAGAAACCATGATGCGGGATAAACTCAGTTATCGAGAAGCAGCCAGGCAGTTTGAAGTACCGGATCACAAGGATGTTGCTAAATGGGAACGATACTATCTAATGGATGGGCCGGAAGGACTGTACATTGAACGCCGTG
>JAZNRS010000143.1:0-17167 GCA_045590815.1 Faecousia sp. | reverse complement strand
CCAGCGTCAATAATATCGCAAGGATTTTTTTCATGGTTATTCTCCATTTTTCCTAATTTAAGAATATTATAGCACCTTTTTCGAGGGTTGTAAATGATTGTTTAGCGGTGCACACGCCAATGTAGGGCGAGGGCATGCCCTCGCCGTCGCCGAAGGCGAACGCGTCCCTTGTGCAAAGGGAGGTGGCCGAGCGTAAGCGAGGTCGGAGGGATTGTAACACGGCATCAATTCAAAAACGGGAAATTATAGGTTAACAGCAAACAATTCCTCAGTCAAAAATCGGTTCCGAAGAGCCGATTTTCGACAGCTCCCTTTGCACAAGGGAGCCTTTGCGCCGCAAGCGACGCTCTGCGGCTTACAGCCGCAGACGGCGGGGTCATGACCCCGCCCTACGATGGCGTTGTGTCAATAAACAATCATTTATCTCATTTCTTTTTTATATTGTATATCCGCAAAAAAGCCTTGTTTTTTACACAGAAATGTGATAAAATTTAGGTTGAAATATTATGGGCGCAGTATCGCCTTTTTTCCGTTCAATATTCGCGAAAGGAGCCTCATTTATGTACTCATCCGCCTATGTTTGGGCTAAGGTTTTCAGCCATATGGAGGAGCGTCTGGGCAGCGTCACCATCGCCGCCTGGTTCGACGACGCGGAGATCGTGGAGCTCAACGAAGAGCGTCTGATCCTGCACACCTCCTCGGAATTCCGTCGGGATATCATCCGTCAGCGGTGCGTCGCTTACATCCAGGATGCCCTGAAGGAGATCTTCAACTCCGATGCCAAGGTCATTGTCTTCAGCGACGAGGAGCTGGAAAATTACAAATCCAAGGGCAAATCCCCCACCTCCATGGATTTTAACCCCCAGTTCAATTTCGATAATTTCGTGGTGGGTCCCTCCAACCGGATGGCCCACAGCGCCGCCATCGCCGTTTCCAAAAATCCCGGGCAGGCGTATAACCCTCTGTTCATCTACGGCCCTCCCGGCGTGGGCAAGACCCATCTGCTCTACGCCATTGCCAACGGCATCCGCAAGCAAATGCCCAACGCCAACATCGTCTACATCAAGGGCGACCAGTTTACCAACGAGCTGGTGGATGCGCTGAAAAGCGGCAAAAATATCGAATTTCGCAGTAAATACCGGGAAGCTGACTTGTTTTTGATCGATGATATTCAGTTTATCGCCGGTAAGGAATTTACCCAGGAGGAATTTTTCCATACCTTCAACAAGCTCTACGAGGAGCACAAGCAGATCGTCATGACCTCCGACCGGAAGCCCGGCGATATGCCCACCCTGGAGGATCGGCTGCGTACCCGGTTCGAGTGGGGTCTGATTTTGGACATTCAGCCGCCGGATTACGAGACCCGTATGGCCATCCTCAAGAACAAGGCCCACAGCCTGGGTCTGGATCTTTCCGACGATGTGTGCAACTACATCGCCATCAACGTCACCAACAACGTCCGTCAGATCGAGGGCACCGTCAAGAAGATTTTGGCGTACCGGGATCTGAACGATATGCCCCTGGATCTGCCCAACATTTCCCGGGCCATTGACGATATGTTCAAGTCCGAGGGCAACGCCCTGCCTACGCCCAGTCTGATCATCTCCCAGGTGTGCAAGTTCTACTCCGTGGACGAGGCCACGCTCCGGGGCAGCCAGAAGAGCAAGGGCATCGCCGAGGCACGGCAGGTGGCTATGTATCTGATCCGGAAGCTGACGAATCTGAGCCTGCCGGACATCGGCAAGGAATTCGGCAAGGATCACTCCACGGTGCTCTACAACATCCGCAAGGTGGAAACCACCCTGAAAAAGGGCGACGCCTCCCTGCAGAATAATATTCGGGATATTACCGCGAACATCAACTCTTGCTTATAACCCCTTTGTAGGGGAGGGTCTTGACCCTCCCATGTCGCCCTGGAAGGGCGACAGCTACAAACTGCGCCCTGCGGGCGAAGGGAGGGTCAAGACCCTCCCCTACAATTCATTCCACAGCCTCTGTGGAATGTGGAAAGAATTCCTGTGGAAAAGTGGATGGAAAATTTTCATCCACAGAGGCTGTGGAAGGCTGTGGAATTTTTCCACATGGGTTGTGGAAAAAAAGTCGTTGCGGCAGTAAGGAAAACGGGACTTTTCCACATAAGTTTTCTATACTACTACTAAATCTATATCACTTATTTATGGATATATATATCTTTCATAAAGACAAGAAAGGATGAATCCTATGCGCTTTACCTGTGAAAAAAGTATGCTGGTCACCGGCTTGAATATTGCCGGCAGAACCGTTGCTCAGAAGAGCAGTATTTCCGTGATCGAGGGCATTTTGTGCCGTGCCGGCATGGGTCTGAGCCTCACCGGCTACAACATGGAAACTGCCATCGCCTACGAGATCGAGGCGGATGTGGCCGATGCCGGCGAATGCATCCTGCCTGCCAAGCTCTTCGGCGACATTATCCGCCGTCTGCCGGAGGGTCCGGTGACGGTGGTGGTGGACGAGAGCTACAAGGTATCCATCCGGGCTGGCTACGCATCCTTCACCATCTCCGCTGAGAGCGCTGAGGATTACCCCGAGCTGCCGGACGTCAGTACCGGCAGACCCATCGCCATTCCCCAGAGCGCCCTGAAGGAGCTGATCTCCGGCACCATCTTCGCCGTTGCGGAGAACCAGGGTCGCCCGGTGCATACCGGCGTCAAGTTCGAGGTGGAGGACGATTCCATCTCCGCCATCGCCGTGGACGGCTTCCGTCTGGCACGGCGCACCTGGCATCCTGCCAGCCCCACCGCACGGCAGACCGCCTTCGTGGTGCCTTCTCCCGGTCTGAAGGAAGTGGAGAAGATCCTCACCGATTCCGAGGATGAGGCGTCTTTCGTCCTGGGCCCCAAGCACATTCTGTATCAGATCGGCAAGGCCACCCTGGTCTGCCGCCTGCTGGAGGGTGAATTCCTGGATTGGCGCCGTGTGGTGCCCACCAATTGCCCGGTGAAGCTGTGCGCCCATGTTTCGGATCTGGCGGCATCCATCGACCGTGTGGGTCTGATCGTTTCTGAAAAATATAAGAGCCCGGTGCGCTGCGTCTTCTCGGACAACGTGCTCCTGCTGAAGACCAATACCACCATCGGCGCCGCCGAGGATCGCTGCGCCATCGCCGGCGACGGCAAGGAGCTGGAGATCGGCTTCAATGTGCGCTACCTGGCGGATGCCCTGCGTGTGGTGCCCTCTGAGGAGGTCATCCTGGAGCTGACCAATGGCCTGAGCCCCATTGTCCTCACCCCCGCCGACGATAAGTACGATTTTGCCTACATGGTACTGCCGGTTCGTATCAAGAACGGCTAACGAATAATTCGTGTCATTGCGAGCCAGTGCGCACACTGGCGTGGCAATCCCCTAAGGTGATGTATCATGCAGTATTATGTATATATCCTTTCCAATAATCAGAAAAATGTAATTTATACCGGCGTGACCAATGATTTGATACGTCGTGTGTACGAACAAAAACATCACTTGGACAAGGGGAGCTTTACCGCAAGATACAATGTAGAGAATTTGGTGTATTATGAAGTAACCAACGATGTGGAGTCTGCAATCCTACGTGAAAAGCAGATCAAAGGCTGGAATCGAAAGCATAAAAATAAGTTGATTGAACGAATGAACCCTAATTGGATCGATCTTTATGAAGGTATCCTATAAGACCGGGGGATTGCCACGCCAGTGTGCGGACTGGTTCGCAATGACACGGTTGATTTAGGGGATTGCCACGCCAGTGTGCGCACTGGCTCGCAATGACAGCGCTTACTGGAGATTTATTATGAAAGTAACTGTAAGAAAAAAAGAATCTGCCATCCCCGTGGTGATCGGGACGGAGTTTATCAAGCTTCAGGATGCCCTGAAGTTTGCCAATGCGGTGCCCTCCGGTGGCATCGCCAAGACCGAAATCCAAGAGGGAAATGTTGCCGTTAACGGGGAAATTTGCACCATGCGGGGCAAAAAGCTCTATCCCGGTGACCGTTTTTCCTTCGATGGCGACAATTATCTGATCTGCATCCATGAGCCTCAATAAGCTGTATCTCCGGGATTTTCGGAATTATGTTAATCTGGAGCTGGAATTTGACCCTGGGGTCAACCTGATCGTTGGGGACAACGCCCAGGGTAAGACCAATCTGCTGGAGGCCATCGCCTATTTGGGCTCGGGCAAGAGCTTTCGTGCCCAGCGGACGGCGGAAATGGTTCGTTTTGGGGCGGATTTTGCCGAAATCCTCGGAGAAGTTACTGCCCAGGAGCGGCAGCAGACTCTGCGTTGGGTGCTGTTTTCCAATTCCCGTCCCCGGATGCTCCAGCGAAACGGGGTCAAAAAACGCACCGCCGCTGATGTGGCCGGTGTGTTGCCGGCGGTTTTGTTCTGCCCGGAGGATTTGATGATCCTCAAATCCGGTTCCGCACCTCGGCGCAGATTCGCGGATGCGGCGCTGTGCGCCCTGCGTCCCAATTATGAGGCGGCGCTGGCAGAATACCAGAAAATTCTGGATCAAAAAAGTCGCATTCTCAAGGATCGGGTGGACAATCCGGCGGTTTTGGAAATTCTGCCGGAGTACAATGCCCGTCTGTGTCAGGTGGGTGCGCTGCTGATTTCCTACCGGGCGCGGTTTTTTGACGCGTTGGGCAAGGCGGCTGCAGCCTACCATGGGCAGTTTTCCGGGGGAGTGGAGGATTTTTCCCTCCAATATCGGACGGTTTCCACCGTCACTGACCCCTTTGCAACCGTGGATGTGCTGCGCGGTCAGCTTGAGGAGCATCTAAACAGCCACTATCGTGCGGAGCTGGACTCCATGCAATGCCTCACCGGTCCCCACAAGGACGATTTTGATATTTTCCTCAATGAAATTTCCTTGAAATCCTATGGCTCCCAGGGGCAGACCCGTACCGCTACCATCAGTCTGAAGCTGGCGCAACGGGAGCTGATGGGTCGGGAGTGGGGCACCGAGCCGGTGCTGCTGCTGGACGATGTGCTCTCGGAGCTGGACGCCAAACGGCAGGATTTTGTGCTGAACCAGATCCACCGGGGACAGGTGTTTATCACCTGCTGCGAGCCGGAACGGTTCACCAAGCTGGGAAAGTCGATAGAGATTCATAAGGGAAGCGTAAGATAAACGCCTTGCCCCCCACGTTTACGAGGGGGGTGGCTGAGCGTAAGCGAAGCCGGGGGGAGTTATGAAGCACGAAATAAAAAATGAACAATACGCCCGCCAACTCCGTAAAAATATGACCCCTTGGGAACGAAAATTGTGGTACTGTTTCTTAAAAGATTATCCTATTCGATTTCAGCGGCAGAAGTGCATTGATCATTACATTGCGGATTTTTACTGTTTTCGAGCAAAGCTGGTAATTGAATTGGATGGTGGTGGGCATTACAATCCCTCGGCGGAATTGTATGACCATAATAGAACCAGTACTATTGAAAAATACGGTTTACAGGTAATTCGTTTCTGTAATACCGATATTGATAAGAATTTTTACAGTGTTTGTACTGTGGTAGATAACGCAGTGAAGAAAAGGATACATTAATATACTCCCCCCGGCCTCGCTTATGCTTCGGCCAACCCCCTCGCAAGCGCGGGGGGCAAGGGGATAAGGTAATATTAACAATACTCCCCCCGCCCCCGTGTGCGCACTGGGGCACCCCCCTCATAAATGCGGGGGGCAAGGCGGGGTACGGATTGGAGTAACATTATGTCTGACGAAACGAAAGTAACACAAGAATACGGTGCGGAGCAGATCCAGGTGTTGGAAGGCCTGGAGGCGGTCCGCAAGCGGCCGGGTATGTACATCGGCTCCACCTCGTCCAGTGGTCTGCACCATCTGGTTTACGAGATCGTGGACAATTCCATCGACGAGGCGCTGGCAGGCTACTGCAAGCACATCACCGTCACCATCAATGCGGGCAATTCCATCACCGTCACCGATGACGGCCGTGGTATCCCCGTGGACATTCAGGCCCAGACCGGCAAGCCCGCTCTGGAGGTGGTTTTCACCGTCCTCCACGCCGGCGGCAAGTTCGGCGGCGGCGGTTACAAGGTGTCCGGCGGCCTCCACGGCGTGGGCGCTTCCGTTGTTAACGCCCTGTCCCAGTGGCTGAAGGTGCGTGTCTATAAAAACGGCAACATCTACGAAATGAAATTCGCCCGTGGCGCCATCACCCAAGAGATGACCATCGTGGGCAAGACCGACAAAACCGGTACCGAGGTGACCTTCCAGCCCGATCCGGAGATGTTCGACACAACCGAATATGACTACGAGATCCTCCACACCCGTATGCGTGAGAAGGCATTCCTCACCGCCGGTCTGAGCATCTCCATCACCGATGACCGTGGCGACGAGCCGGTGGTGGATTCCATGTGCTACGAGGGCGGTATCCGGGAGTTTGTCACCTGGTGCAACCGGAACAAGACCCCCATGCATCCCGACGTGATCTACATGAGCGGCATGAAGGGGGACGCTTCTGCGGAGATTTCCCTGCAGTACAACGACGGCTACAACGAAAACATCCTTAGCTTCGCCAATGAGGTGAACACCCCCGAGGGTGGTATGCACGAAACCGGCTTCAAGACGGCGCTGACCCGTGTACTGAATAACTACGGCGTGAAAAACGGCATCATCAAGGGCGATGACAAGGTTTCCGGCGAGGATTGCCGTGAGGGTATCACTGCCATCATCTCCGTCAAGCTCACCGATGCCCAGTTTGAGGGTCAGACCAAAGCAAAGCTGGGCAACGCCTACATTCGGACCCTGGTGGATCAGATCGTTTTCGACCAGCTGACCACCTATTTCGAGGAGCATCCGTCCACCGCCAAGATCATCCTGGAAAAGGCCATGATGGCAAACCGTGCCCGTGAGGCCGCCCGAAAGGCCCGTGAAAATGCCCGTCGGAAGACCGGCCTGGAGTCCGGCGGTATGCCCGACAAGCTCCAGGATTGCAACGAGAAGGATCCCAGCCTCTGCGAGCTGTACATCGTCGAGGGTGACTCTGCCGCCGGCTCCGCCATCCAGGGCAGAGATTCCCGATTCCAGGCGATTTTGGCCATGTGGGGCAAGATGCTCAACGTGGAAAAGGCCCGTGTGGACAAGGTCTACGGCAACGATAAGCTGTCGCCGCTGATCGTGGCGCTGGGCGGCGGTATCGGCGAGGATTTCGATATCGAGAAGCTGCGCTACCACAAGGTCATCATCATGTCCGATGCGGACGTGGACGGCGCGCACATCCGCACGCTGCTTCTGACCTTCTTCTTCCGGTATATGCGGCCCATGATTGAAAATGGTTACGTTTACTCCGCCGTGCCGCCGCTGTACAAGCTGAAGCGGGGCAAGACTGAGCGGGTGGCGTATTCCGACGAGGAGCGGGATCTGGTTTCTGCCGAGATGCGTGGCGAGAGCAACGCCAAGGTGGAGATCTCCCGGTTTAAGGGCTTGGGTGAGATGGATGCCCACGAGCTGTGGGACACCACCATGGACCCGGAAAAGCGCACCCTGCGCCGGATCACCCTGGACGATGCGATGCGTGCCGATGCCATCTTCACCGTGCTCATGGGCGAGCAGGTGGAGCCCCGGAAGGAATGGATCGAGCGCAACGCAAAGTACGCCATCAATATTGACATCTAAAAAATATTGTGTCATTGCGAGCCAGTGCGCACACTGGCGTGGCAATCCCCCGGATTTTTAGGAGATTGCCACGGTCGCTGGCGCTCCCTCGCAATGACAGCGATTTATGGAGGTGCTTTATGGCACACAATCGTAGTTACAAGCCCGAGGATATTGCCTTTCCCAATCAGACGATCACCGAATCGCTGCTGATTGACGAAATGGAAAAATCTTACATTGAATACGCTATGTCCGTCATCGTTGGACGGGCACTTCCCGACGTCCGGGACGGCTTGAAGCCGGTTCACCGCCGAATTCTGTACACCATGTACGAAAGCGGCCTGACCTCCGACAAGCCCTTCAAAAAGTCCGCTACCTGCGTCGGTGACGTGCTGGGTAAGTACCACCCCCATGGTGACGCATCGGTTTACGATGCCATGGTGCGTCTTGCCCAGAATTTCTCCATGCGGAACGTGCTGGTGGACGGCCACGGCAACTTCGGTGACGTGGACGGCAACCCTGCCGCCGCTTACCGTTACACCGAGGCTCGTTTGTCCAAGCTCTCCAACGAAATGCTCCGGGACATCGACAAGGAAACTGTGGACTGGGATCCCAACTTCGACGAAAGCCGCAAGGAGCCCCGTGTTCTGCCCAGCCGGTTCCCCAATCTGCTGGTCAACGGCTCTTCCGGTATCGCCGTTGGTATGGCTACCAATATCCCTCCTCACAATCTCACCGAGGTCATCAACGCCTGCGTGGCGGTGATCGACGATTCCGAGTGCTCCATGGCTGATCTGATGGAGCATATCTCCGGCCCGGATTTCCCCACCGGCGGTATCATCATGGGTCGCAGCGGCATCCGTGCCGCCTATGCTACCGGCCGTGGCAAGGTTGTGGTTCGTGCTAAGACCGAATTTGAGGATTTTGCCAAGGATCGGGTGCGGATCATCGTGTCTGAGTTGCCCTATCAGGTCAATAAGAAGCAGCTGATCAAGAAGATCGCCGATCAGGTGAAGGATAAGCGGCTGGAGGGGATCTCCGACCTCCGGGACGAAACCGACCGCAACGGTATGCGTATCGTCATCGAGGTGAAGCGGGATGCCAATCCTCAGGTGGTGCTGAACAACCTGTTCAAGCAGACGGAGCTGCAGTCCACCTTCGGCATCATCCTGCTGGCGCTGGTGGATGACCAGAAGCAGCCGAAGATTCTGTCCCTGCGGCAGATCATCGATGAATATTTGGCACATCAGATGGATGTGCTGACCCGCCGTACCCAGTACGATCTGCGCAAAGCCCGGGAGCGTGCCCATCTGTTGGAGGGTCTGCTCATTGCCCAGGATAATATCGACGAGGTTATCCGCATCATCCGTCCTGCCTACGATGATGCCAAGGAACGGCTGATGGAGCGGTTTGGTCTGGATGATATCCAGGCTCAGGCGATTCTGGATATGCGCCTGAAGGCTCTGCAGGGTCTGGATCGGGAAAAACTGCAGGCAGAATATGATGAGCTGCAGATCAAGATTAACTACTATCTGGAGCTGCTGGCGGACGAAAGCAAGCTCAAGGGCGTGCTTCGTGATGAGCTGATCGCCATTCGGGACAAGTTCGGCGACGATCGGAAGACCGAGATTCAGGATGTGGAGGACGAAATCGACATCGAGGATCTTATCGCCGAGGAGCAGTGCGTCTTTACCATGACCTCTGCCGGTTACATCAAGCGCACCCCCGCCAGCGAGTACGCCGCTCAGGGTAAGGGCGGCATGGGCAAGAAGGGTATGGCCACCCGTGACGAGGACTATGTGACCACCGTGTTCACTGCCTCCAGCCACGACCATATTTTCTTCTTCACCAACAAGGGACGTGTGTTCCGGAAGAAGGGCTACCAGATCCCCGAGGCCGGACGTACCGCCAAGGGTACTAACATCGTCAATATTTTGCAGGTGGAGCCGGGTGAAAAGGTCAGCGTGATGATCCACACCCGTGATCTGAATAATGAAGAGCTGTACCTGACCATGATCACCCGCAATGGCACCGTGAAGCGTCTGCCGGTGCCGGCGCTGAAGAATATCCGTGCTACCGGCATCCGGGCTCTGACTCTGGATGAGGGCGACGAGCTCATCGAGGTTAAGGAAACCAACGGTTCTCATCGAATTTTGATCGCTACCCACGATGGTATGGCTTGTTGCTTCGATGAAAATGATGTCCGCGCTATGGGACGTACCGCCGTGGGCGTCCGGGGCATCAAGCTCCGGGAGGGTGACTATGTGGTGGCCGCCGCTCGTGCCCATGCCGGTAAGGCCGTGCTGACCATCACCGAAAACGGCTACGGCAAACGGACTCCCGTGGAGGATTACCGCATCACCAACCGTGGCTCCATGGGCGTCAAGAACTATGAGGTCACTGAGAAGACTGGTAAGGTGGTCGGCGTGAAGGTGGTTGACGGCAGTGAGGATCTGATGCTCATTACCCAGTCCGGCACCATCATCCGTACTGATGTGGGCAATATCCGCATGGCTGGACGTGCTACCCAGGGCGTTATCGTGATGCGCTTCAAGGAGGACGAGGATCGTGTCATCGGCATGACCCTGGCGGAAAAGGAAGAAGCATGAAAACTGTGACCCTCTACACCGACGGCGCCTGCTCCGGCAATCCCGGCCCCGGGGGCTGGGGCGCGATTTTGGAGTATATGGGGCACGAGCTGGAGCTTTCCGGCGGCGAGGCGGAAACCACCAACAACCGCATGGAGCTGACGGCGGTGATTCGTGGCCTTCAGCGGTTGAAGGAGCCATGTATCGTGGAGCTGTACTCTGATTCCAAGTACGTCATCGACGCCCTGGAAAAGGGCTGGGCATGGGGCTGGCGGAAAAAAGGTTGGATAAAATCCGACAAAAAACCCGCTCTAAACCCGGATCTGTGGGAAGAATTGCTACAATTGACCATGAAACATGAACTCCATTACCACTGGGTCAAAGGCCACGCCGATAACCCCAAAAACAACCGCTGCGACGAATTGGCCGTAGCGGAATCGCAAAAATTCCGTAGGGGAGGGTCTTGACCCTCCCTTGTCGCCCCTATGGGGCGACAGCTAGGAACTGCGCCTTTGGCGAAGGGAGGGTCAAGACCCTCCCCTACGTTTTAATTTGTAAATGGAGCTGATTTTGTGTTTTACTCAAGAAAATCACCTCGAATACAGAACTTTGATTATAGTAGCGAGAATTATTATTTTGTCACCATTTGTACCCATGATAAGGCGTGTATTTTTGGAAAACCAAGAGAACTTAACACATTTGGTAATATAGCTTTGGATGAATTGAAAATCATTCCAAAGAATTTTCCAAATGTAATTCTTCGATACTATGTGGTTATGCCAAATCATATTCATGCAATTATTGAAATGAGTACAATTTCTAATTTGGGACTTAGTGAGATTATTGGTCTGTATAAATCCGGTGTATCGAGAAAAATTCATCAAATAGATCCAAACGTAGTGGTATGGCAGCGTTCTTTTCACGACCATGTAATAAGAAATGATTCGGGATATGCTAAGATTGCTGAATATATTCTGACGAACCCTGATCGTTGGGGTGAAGATTGTTTTTATTGTGAGATTTAGGGCGGGTCAAGACCCGCCCCTACGAGGTAGTTATATGTACCTATCTATTGGAAACGACATGGCTGTCCGGGAGCGGGCGATCATTGGAATATTTGACCTGGACAACACCTCCACCTCCAAGCGGACGAGAGAGTTTTTGACCGCCGCGGAAAAGGAGGGACAGGTGGTGCCCTGTGATGACCTGCCAAAATCCTATGTGGTCACCGCCGAGTACGGCATGAATCGGGTGTATCTCACATCCCTCAGCGCATCTACCCTGGAAAAACGACTGAAATGACGGGCGGGTCAATGACCCGCCCCTACATTTTGAAATCAATGAGAAAAGCCGCTGCGAATGCAGCGGCTTTTTGATGTATTTGATTACTTATTCTTCAGCAGGTCGCGGATCTCGGTGAGCAGGACTTCCTCGTTGGAGGGAGCGGGAGGTGCGGGAGGCTCAGCGGGAGCTTCTTCCTTCTTGCCCAGCTCGGACAGCTTGTTCACTCCCTTGACGATCATGAACACAACAAAAGCCAGAATGAGGAAATTGATCACGGCGGACAGGAAATTACCCCAAGTCAGGTAATTGATAACTTCCTCCTGGCCGATGATGTTGCCGGCCTCGTCCAGCACATCGGCGTACTTGGGATCCACCCAAGGCATCCGGGGCAGAGCGATCTTCATCTCGCTGAAGTCCACGCCACCCAGGAACATGCTGACGATGGGCATGATGATGTCATCGGTCAGACTCTTGGTGATGGTACCGAATGCGGCACCGATGATGGTACCAACGGCCAGCGCCATGGCGTTGCCTTTAATGGCAAATTCCTTGAACTCGGTCCACAGGGACTTCTTGTTGGGATTCTTCTTGCACATAAGTAGGATTCCTTTCTATTTTTTTATGTCATTGCGAGCCAGTGCGGACACTGGCGTGGCAATCTCCATAGTTTATCGGAAAACCGGGGGATCGCCACACCAGTGACATCGGTCACTGGTTCGCGATGACAGTATTTATTACTTCTTCTCAATCACTTCAATGCCGCCCAGGTACTTTCTCAGGCACTCGGGGACGACGATGGAGCCGTCGGCACGCTGATTCTGCTCCACCAGCGCGGGGAAAATACGGGAGGTTGCCAGACCGGAGCCGTTCAGCGTGTGAACGAAGTCGATCTTGCCATCGGCACGGCGGTAACGGATGTTACCACGGCGTGCCTGGTAATCCCGGGCGTTGGAAACGGAGGAAACTTCCTTGTAGCCGTCCATGGATGGAATCAGAATCTCGATATCGTAGGTGCGGGCCATGGAGGCGGAGCAGTCGCCGGCGGCCAGCTTTACGGTACGGAAGTGGAAGCCCAGACCCTCAACCAGCTTCTCAGCCTTGGTGACCAGCTCGTCGAAGGCTTCGTCGGATGTTTCGGGGGTGGTGAACTGGAACATCTCCACCTTGTTGAACTGGTGACCACGGACCATGCCACGCTCGTCAGCCCGGTGAGAACCGGCTTCACGGCGGAAGCAGGGAGTGTAAGCGAAGAATTTCTTGGGAAGATCGGCCTCGGAGAGGATCTCATCACGATAGACGGATGCCAGAGCCGCCTCGGCGGTGGGAAGCATATAGTGGACGCGATCGTCGGTGGGGTTGGCGATCTTGTACACCTCGTCAGCAAACTTGGGGAACTGACCGGCGGTTTCGCCGCACTGGTACTCCAGCATATGGGGCGGCAGGATGAAATCGTAGCCGTCAGCGGTGTGGGTGTCGATGAAGTAGTTCAGCAGCGCCCACTCCAGCCGTGCGCCCATGCCGGTGTACATCCAGTTGCCGGCACCAGCCAGCTTCACGCCACGGACATAGTCGATCAGACCCAGACCCTCACACAGATCCACGTGGTGCTTGGGCTCAAAATCGAAGCTGGGCTTCTCGCCGATGTAGCGCAGGGGGGTGTTGTTCTCCTTGCCGCCGGGGAGCAGGTCGGGATCGGGCAGGTTGGGCAGGCTCAGCATCAGCGTGCGGTACTCAGCCAAAACTGCGTCCAGGCGGGCAGAATCCTCTGCCATACCGGCCTTCAGCGCTGCCATTTCCGCAAAAATGGGGGCGACGTCCTTGCCGGCCTTCTTCAGCAGGGGGATCTCCTTGGAAACCTTGTTCTGCTGGGCCTTGCGGCTCTCGGTGCTGGCGATCAGCGCACGGCGCTCCTCGTCCAGGGCGAGAATTTTGTCGATGGTGGCATCGCAGTCCACTTCCTTGGCACGAAGCGCCGCCTTTACCCCCTCGGGATTTTCCTTGATACGTTTGATGTCTAACATTGTTATTACTCCTTAAATCATCCTGTCATTGCGAGGAGCGCAGCGACGTGGGACCGAAGGAAATGCCTCTGGTGCAATCTCATAGACTTAGGAGATTCCCACGCCAGTGTGCGCACTGGCTCGGAATGACAGTCAGTTTATTTTTGAATTTTCATCAGTGCGTCCAGCAGGACTTGCAGGTCTTCTTCGCCGTAGAATTCCAGCTCGAAGCGACCCTTGCGCTTGCCGTTGACGATCTTCACGCCACGACCCAGGTGCTTACTCAGACTCTTTTCGCATTCAGCCACATAATCCACCGCCAATGTCACCGGTTTCTCCGGTGCAGGCTCACGGATCATGTTTTTGCAAAGCAGCTCTGCCTGCCGCACGGACAAGCCAAGCGCACAGATCTTCTGGGCAGCTTCCTGCTGCTTTTTCTCGGATTTCAGCGTCAGGATCGCCCGGGCGTGACCTGCAGTCAGTTCACCCTTGCGCAATCTTTCCAAAACCTCCGGGCACAGACCCAGCAGACGCAGGGCATTCGCCACAGCCGGACGGGATTTACCCACCCGGGAAGCGGCTTCCTCCTGGGTCAGGCCGTATTCCTCGATCAAAGACTGATAACCCAGGGCTTCTTCCACGGGATTCAAGTCCTGCCGCTGGAGATTCTCGATCAGCGCCAGCTCCATGGCCTTTTTGTCATCGGCTTCGATGACCACCACGGGGATCTCGCTTAAATTCGCCATCCGGGCGGCACGCCAACGGCGCTCACCGGCGATGATCTGATAATAACCGCTGGGCAGCTCCCGAACGGACAGAGGCTGAAGCACGCCGTGGACGGAAATGGAATCGGACAGCGCCTGGAGCTCTTCCTCGTCAAAATCGTGCCGGGGCTGATCCGGATTGGGTTCTACCTTATAAATGGGCAACAGCTTGTAGGGGCTGTCGGCGGCGAAATCGTCATTAAAATCGCCCAGCAGCGCACCCAAACCCTTGCCTAAACCTTTAGATGCCATATCGATCACCCTTTCCCTTCCAGTTTTGCTTTGAATTCCTCAGCCATGGCCTTGTATGCCAGAGCGCCGCGGCTATGCTTGTCATAGGCGGGGACAGGCACACCGTGGCTGGGGGCTTCCGCAAGGCGGATATTTCTGGGGATTACCGTGAAGAACACCTTGCCGGGGAAATGGCGGCGGACTTCCTCTGCCACCTGTGCGCAGAAATTGGTGCGTCCGTCATACATGGTAAGGGCAACGGAGAAGATCTCCAGCCGGGGATTCAGCTTCTTCTTCACCATCCGCAGGGTGCCCATCAGATCGGACAGACCCTCCAGCGCAAAATACTCGCACTGCACCGGCACCAGGATGCTGTCCGCGGCGCAAAGACCGTTGAGGGTGAGCAGTTCCAGGGAAGGGGGACAGTCCACAAAGATCACATCGTAGTCATCCTTGACGTTGCGCAGGACTTGCTCCAGCTGTCGTTCCCGGAAGTTGGTGCCGATCAGCTCCACGGCCGCACCGGCAAGCGCCGCCGCCGAGGGCAGCACATCGCAGAATTTCGTCCGCACGATGGCATCGGTGATGTACACGTCATTGATCAGCACGTCATACACAGAGTGCTTGATGCGCCGCTTATTTACACCCAAGCCGGAGGTTGCATTGGCCTGGGGGTCAAAGTCCACGACCAGGATCTTCAGACCCAGATCGTGCAGTGCGGCAGCTAAATTGACAGCGGTGGTGGTTTTGCCTACACCGCCCTTTTGGTTTACGACGGCAATGGTTATGCCCATAATCCGCCTCCTTTTCAAATAGTGTTTCACGTGAAACGTTGGGTTATGCCATGTTTCACGTGAAACAATGATTATTCTTTTTCAACGGTGCTGAAATTTTGTCCCGGCAGAACGGTGCTGCGGGATTTGATCACAACATTGACCAAAATGGAGATCGCTATGGCACCGATCAACGTCACCGAAATCAAGGCAATGATCAGTCCACGGCATCTGCGGCGCAGACGGGCGATCTGCTCCTCCGGTTTGCGGAGCTTCCGGGGGTTGGTTTGCTTTCGGGGCGGTGCGGGCTTGTGGACCGGCAGCTGTACCGTTGTGCCCGGAGCGATGGGATGCTCCGCCATTTGGGAAAGACATTCCTTACAGAAAACCTGACCCAGGGGGATTTCCCGTCCACACTTCATGCAATTCATCATCGGCGCCTCCTTTCCCATTTTGCTCTATTGTACTATATTTTTTCCGTTTCGTAAAGGGGGTTACATAAGTTTTTATCAAATTGCGGTAAATGATTGTTTACAAGACCTTCCCCCTGGGGGGAAGGTGCCTCCGAAGGAGGCGGATGAGGGGTATAACATACAGGAAAAACAAGCATTAGCCCCCTCATCAGTCAAAAATCAAAGATTTTTGCCAGCTTCTCCCCAGGGAGAAGCTTTATGCTAAACAATCATTTAGCTTAGCAAATTGCAATTGACAATCATGTGACTGTGAGATATAATCAATTTATCACAAAAAGGGGGTTCGATTATGGAATGGATCATTCCCGGCACGGTTTTATCGATCCAACGGGAGGCGGTGTCCACGGTAGAAGCCAAGTTCCGCGGTATGTTTCTCGCAGGGGGTGTGATGCTGGGGCAGGTGTCCGCCATCACCGGCCTGGAGCCCTATGCCATACAAAACTGGGTGAAGCGGGGCTTTCTCTCTTCTCCGGAGCGGAAGCGCTACACCCTCAATCAGCTTTGCCGCATTCTGAACATCAATGCGCTGAAAAATGTTCTGCCCATGGAGCGGATCTGCGGTCTGCTCAGTTACATAAACGGCGAGCTGGACGACGAAAGTGATGATATCATCGACGATTCTCAGCTTTATTTCATATTTGTCCGGCTGGCGGCACAGGCTGCAGCCGTCCATGACCCCCAGGAGTGGGAAAAATGCATTGACAGCGAGCTGTCCGCTTATGCCGAGCCGGTTCCCGGGGCACGGGAGCGAGTGGGCAAGGTGCTGCGGATCATGCTTACCGCCTGGGCGGCTGCCCGATTGCGGCAAAAAGCTGAGGATATGCTGGGGGATCTTTAAGCCTTCCCCAGGGGGAAGCCTTTGCGCCCTGGGGGCGCTGTCGCACCTTAGGTGCGACACGGGCGGGTCAGTGCCCCGCCCCTACGAATTTTTTACAAAAAAACCCGCCGTCCAACCGGACGGCGGGTTGTGTACTTCAATGACCCGAATTACAGCAGGGTGGAGAAGTGCTTGATGGTGCGGACCATCTGAGAAACGTAGGAGTTCTCGTTGTCGTACCAGGAAACGACCTGAACCTGGGTCTTGCCGTCAGCCAGCTTGCAGACCATGGTCTGGGTGGCATCGAACAGGGAGCCGTAGGTCATGCCGACGATGTCGGAAGAAACGATCTCGTCCTCGTTGTAGCCGTAGGACTCGGTAGCGGCAGCCTTCATGGCAGCGTTGATCTCGTCCTTGGTAACAGCCTTAGCGCAGACAGCGTTCAGGATGGTGGTGGAACCGGTGGGAGTGGGGATCCGCTGTGCAGCGCCGATCAGCTTGCCGTTCAGCGCGGGGATGACCAGGCCGATGGCCTTGGCAGCGCCGGTGGAGTTGGGCACGATGTTGATAGCGCCGGCGCGGGAACGACGCAGGTCGCCCTTGCGCTGGGG
>JAZNRS010000142.1:0-2476 GCA_045590815.1 Faecousia sp. | reverse complement strand
AGCGAACTGAAGGCGCTGCCGGACATCCTGACGGTTTCTCTGGTCGACTGCCGCAAGGAAGCCTGATGAATTGCATCGTACAAAAACCACACCCTCAGGCGCTGTCCAATAAAACAGTGTATTGTTTTCGGGAAATGGCATGATTTCGGTCATGCCATTTCCCGTTTTTCATATCATTAGAGCAATGCTGCAGGAAGAATGCCAATGTAGTTGTAGCTGTCCTTCAAATAGAGCTCTTTAATGATGTTCCTATGATTGTTGTTTTGAAAATGAAAATAGGGAACAAATGCGGTTCGTCAGAACTATGGTTGTGCCCTATTTGGGCAAGGATAGATGCGAAGCATCGCAAGGGGTGCAGCCTCTTGTACGGAACAAAAGTGATGCAGGACAGCGAGGATATTCAGATATCTTCGCTGTAAACTCCGTAGGACGCACTACATGGTCGCAGACCATGTATAGAAGTGCGCCCTGGTTCCTAAGGACAAATGGTTCCCATGTTTGCTAAATTTTATCAATAATATTTCCGGAGTGCAAAGTGTGGATAAAATTTGAATCTTGCATACTTTTCCGTAAAAAGAGATGAGGCGGTGACCGGATTGGTCACCGCCCTTTTGTCCTTATCGGCGAAACAGTTTTTTCAGATCCTTCAGGTCATCCAAACCGATGTCCCTGCTTTTCTTCGGCTCCGGTTTTACATAGTCAAAGCCACCATGGGGTTCCCGGATGCAGAAGCCGATGGACAGCCGGTCCGGGTCGCCCTCGAAGCCATGCTCGGTGTCCGCATTGTACACCACACCGTCGATGCGCTTGAAAAGCTGTCCGGGGCTGGGGTACTGGCCTGCGGGACGGAAACCGTCTGCGATCAGAATCTGCCGGTACTGCTCCAGGGCCCGGTGGGCGGCGTTGGTGTCGCCGTTATAGCCTGCGGAGAAGTAGATCACACCGGGGTCATATTCTTCCAGATTATATTCGCTGCCGCCACAGGTCCACTTGGGATACTGGGGAAGCATGGTGTCCCATTGATTAAGTTCTGCTTCATCCTTTGCTCTCTGTGCCTGTTCCTCGGCAACTGCCGCAGGGAGCTTGGTACCGCAGTCTTCGCAGTATTTTGTGCCGATGGTGTTCTGCTTGCCGCAGGAGGGACAAACCGCGCCTTCTGCTACGGTCTGCTCCGGGAGCTTGGCACCGCAGGCGGGGCAGAAGGTCTTTTCCGCTGTGGTAGGCTGGCCGCAGCCGGGACAGATCTTCGTGTTCTTGCCCATCTGGGTGGCATAGCACTGCATGGAGCGTTCCAGATTGGCAAAGGCACCCTCCAGAGAGGATGTGGTTTTTCTTGCTTCCTGGGCGGCATTGCCCGCCGCCTGGTCAAAGCGGTCAGCAGCTTTGTTTGCATACTCGGTGGCCCTGGGTTCCACCACCTCCCGGACGGCCTTGCCCACGGCATCGCCGATGCCCTTGCTGATACCCTGACTGACGGCATCCCGAATGGCCCGTTTCAAAAAACTCATAAATTATCCTCCTTTTTTCATTCTTAGCTGTCATTGCGAACCGGTCCGCTTAAGTGGTATGGCAATTCGTTCTCCTTAGGTAATTTCTGCGATAACGCAATATGTCATAATCTCACTTGCTTCAAACCTTCTTCTTTAATTATATAACAGTTTTGGGGTTGTTTTCAAGATAGACGGTTTTCTTTTTATTCCGTTATTTGTCGAAGTCGATGCACCTGTTTCGCTGACTGATTCTCAGCAGAAGCTATTGGAGCGTTGGGCAAGATTAAGTGAAGAGCAGCAAGCAGTTGTTTTTGCTTTAATTGAAAAAATGTGAAAATCCGCCAGGATTGGCATCGTAAGGTGTGCCAGCACTGGCGGGTTTCGTCATAATTTGATTTGGACAAAAGAAAAACAAGCGATATCTCGTTCATAATGAACCGGATATCGCTCGTTTTTGCTGCTGCACTCTGCTTGGCAGCTACCCTATGTCAGTAGTTTTCATACTGTCTTATTGGATGCTACCTTGGGGGCTGTTTTTTTGACTATTATATCTCGCTCAGTCTTTCACAACATGCACATTCACATGGGCATAGCTCATCTTTACGCCGTTGCGGGCGAAGGACTCGCGGACGCTCTCCATAAGGCCGAAGTAGACGCCCCAGTAGTCAGCATTATCGCACCACACGCGGACTATGTACTCAACAGTGGAGTCCTTGTAAGCGCCAACCACCACGAAGGGAGGCTCGTGGTCTACGATGCGGCTGTCGGCGGCGATGGCCTCAAAAATGGCCTTCTTCACTTCCTCGGTGGAATTATCGTAGGAGGCGTTGAAGGTGAGATCCACTCTGCGGAGGGGATTGCGGCTGTAGTTTACAATGCTGGCAGCGGTGACGTCGCCGTTGGGGATGGTGACGACGCGGTTATCAAGGGTGTTGATGACCGTATAGAAAAGACCTACGCTCTTCACGGTACCCAGATTTGCGCCC
>JAZNRS010000141.1:0-3205 GCA_045590815.1 Faecousia sp. | reverse complement strand
TAAGCGAGGTCGGAGGGATTGTAACACGGCATCAATTCAAAAACGGAAAATTATAGGGTAACAGCAAACAATCCCTCAGTCAAAAATCGGTTCCGAAGAGCCGATTTTCGACAGCTCCCTTTGCACAAGGGAGCCTTTGCGCCCTGCGGGCGCTGTCGCCCCAACGGGGGCGACATGGGCGGGTCAATGCCCCGCCCCTACGAAGATAAACAATCATTTATCTGCGCAATTTGGGAGTAATGATCACAGCAAGGGTGAGTTTGATGGCGTCCGGGAGCAGGTAGGGCAGGACGCATTTGAGGAGGATGGTCCACAAGGGGAGTGGACCATAGGCGAAGTAGTACCAAGCTGTGCCGCAAATGTTGCAAACCACCAGTCCGATGGCGAAATTCAACCACAAGGACAGGCGTTTTTCCAACGCCCAAAATGTTACAGCTGTGAGCAAAAATCCCCACAAATAGCCGCCGGTGGGTCCCAAAAGTACCCCAAAACCGCCCTGGAAGCCGGAAAACACCGGCAGTCCCACAACACCGAGAAGCAGATACACGGTGCAGCTGATGCATCCCAGCTTGCCTCCCAGCACCCCCAGGCACAGAAGCAGACCGAAGGTCTGCAGCGTCACGGACACGTCCCCGATGGGTACCGCCAGCCACGCACACACCGCCAGCATCGCCGCAAAAATGCCGCACATTGTCATTTTCCGAAGCCGCATCCGCCCCACCTCCTTTTTTTTCGATAGCATACCATTTAAGAAGGGAAAGGTCAACTGCTTTGCACACCGCCACAAAGCCTCCCTTGTGTAAAGCGAGGTCGGAGGGATTGTAATGTACCGTCACAAGACAATCCCCCAGTCAGAAATCAAAGATTTCTGACTGCCCCCTTTGCACACGGGGGTCTTATACCTGCACCAAAATATTGCACAATTTTTGCGTTTTGTATGGTATAATGCCTTTGTTATGGATTTTTGACCGGTTTTTGATTGGGTTTTGTTTATGGTTATATGACCATATTATAATATTCTTTGATTACTAGTAATAATTTTGTGATTATTTTGTGGATTCTGTCAATTGACCCGGCTGACTTTTTATGGTAAGCTAGATTCACAACCCGAAAGGAGGGATTTTGTATGAACTGGGCCGCAATCGTCTGGCTCGGATTGATGATCGTATTCCTCATCGCGGAGGCGGCAAGCGTGTCACTGGTGAGTCTGTGGTTCGCCGCAGGCGCTCTGGTTGCCATGATCGTCAGCCTTCTTGGCGGACAGCTTTGGCTGCAGATCGTCCTGTTTGTGGCGGTTTCCGCAGTTTTGCTCGGCTGTCTGCGTCCGCTGGTGCGGAAATTCATCCGGCCTAAGACCACCGCCACCAACATCGATGCCATCGTCGGCTCCCAAGGCTACGTCACATCCGATGTGGACAATTTGTCCGGGGCTGGTCAGGTAAAGCTGGGTGCCATGGAATGGTCCGCCAGAAGCTCCAACGGTGCGCCGATCCCCGCCGGGACCCTTGTGCAAGTGGATCGGATCGAGGGTGTAAAAGTATTCGTTTCAACCGTAAAAGTTAGGCAGGAGGTTTAATTATGCCGTATATTATTGGTTCTATCGTTGCAATTGTTCTGTTTATTATCATCATCAGCAACATCAAGGTCGTCCAGCAGTCCCGGGCTTACGTCATTGAGCGTCTGGGCGGCTTCCAGAGCGTCTGGGGCGTGGGCATCCACTTCAAGATCCCCTTCATCGACCGGATCGCCCGGAAGGTCAGCCTCAAGGAGCAGGTGCTGGACTATCCCCCTCAGCCGGTGATCACCAAGGATAACGTCACCATGCAGATCGACACCGTGGTGTACTTCCAGATCACCGACCCCAAGCTGTACGCCTACGGCGTGGAGCATCCCATGGCGGCGATGGAGACCCTCACCGCAACCACCCTGCGTAACATCATCGGCGACCTGGAGCTGGATCAGACCCTGACCAGCCGTGACGTGGTGAACACCAAGATGCGTGCCATCCTGGACGAGGCCACCGACCCCTGGGGCATCAAGGTCAACCGGGTGGAGCCGAAGAATATTCTGCCTCCCCAGGACATTCAGAGCTCCATGGAAAAGCAGATGAAGGCGGAGCGTGACCGCCGTCAGGCGATCTTGCAGGCCGAGGGTCAGAAGAAGTCTGCCATCCTCATCGCTGAGGGTGAACGGGAAGCTGCGATTTTGCGTGCGGACGCGGAAAAGCAGGCTGCCATTTTGAAGGCGGAAGCCGAGCAGCAGGCTGCCATTTTGAAGGCTGACGGCGAGGCCCAGGCCATCCGTGCGGTGCAGGAGGCGCTGGCGGATTCCATGGCGCTGCTGAATGACAAGGCGCCCAACGACCAGGTTCTGAAGCTGAAGTCCATCGAGGCCATGGAAAAGGTCGCCGACGGACGTGCCACCAAGATCATCATTCCCTCTCAGATGCAGGGCATGGTGGGTCTGGCCAACGGCATCGTCGAAGGCGTGAAGGAGTAAAATCATACAAAACACAGACTTGCCCCCCGCGCTTGCGAGGGGGGTGGCCGAGTGTAACGAGGCCGGGGGGAGTAATGATACTTTGAACTCCCCCCACCCCAGTGTGCGCACTGGGGCACCCCCCCTCATAAATGAGGGGGGCAAGTTTACATAGGAGGAGAAAACTATGGTAATCAAAGAGGATCGTTTTATCAAGACCTTGGTGGATGGCGGTGGGTTTACGGAGAATCACATGGCCATCTATGTGGACAAAAAGACCGGCGTGAATTATCTGTTTTCCTGCAGCGGCAACGCCGGCGGCTTGTGCGTGCTGGTGGACCGGGACGGCAAGCCCATCGTCACCCCCGTGAATTATGACTAAGCTCCAATGGATCCTGTTCATCGCCCTGATGGTGATCATGGCGGTGCTGATCGTGGTATTTTGGGGCAGCGTTTTCAGCGGATTGATGGTGTTTTGCATGATCATGTCCCTGGCGACGCTGCTGTTCAATAAGTTCATCAACGTGGATCGGGATAACGAATTCGCCGACAGCGAGGATGGGTAAATGCCGTAAATGATTGTTTATATGATTAGCGACGCACTAAAAAGAAGCATGTCATTGCGAGCCAGTGCGCACACTGGCGTGGCAATCTCCTGGATTTTGCGGTATTTTAAGTGGTAGTTGTAACATTTTCGCATCGCCGTGGGGGATTGCCACGGCCCTTC
>JAZNRS010000140.1:0-3667 GCA_045590815.1 Faecousia sp. | reverse complement strand
ATGCCGGCGAAAATATCGTTGATCTTGCCCACGCCGATGGAGGCAAGCCCAGCCTCCTTGATGGCATCCAGCAAGGTCTTCGCCGGAGGCTCCAAAGTCGGAGGCCAAGCGGGCTTAGGAAGACAAGACCTGATAACAACTCCTTGGCTCACAGAACGACATGGCTCCGATCCGACTTATTCCGTCACGCCGATGCCGGCGAAAATATCGTTGATCTTGCCCACGCCGATGGAGGCAAGCCCAGCCTCCTTGATGGCATCCAGCAAGGTCTTCGCCGGAGGCTCCAGAGAGTAGTCGTGGCGGTTGGATGTCCGCTGGAAATTGCCGGGAGTGCCCACAAAGGGACGGGCGATGACACGGCCCACGCCGTGCTTGCCCCGGAGCAGTTTACGAGCCTTGCGGCAGGCATCGTACAGCTCCTCCAGAGGAATCAGCTCCTCGTGAGCCGCCACCTGGAACACCGAGTCAGCGGAGGTGTAGACGATCCACTTGCCGGTTTTCAGCTGTTCCTCACCGTAGTCACGAATCACATCCGTGCCGGAGTAAGGCAGATTGCAAAGACAGCCACGACCGGTGGCCTCGGTAAAGGCGTCCAGCACCTCCTGAGGAAAACCCTCGGGATAGGTGGGCAACGGATCCGGGGATACGATACCGGCGATCTCCCAGTGACCGATGGTGGTGTCCTTGCCCATGGATGCCTCGGTCAGCCGGGCGAAAGCGCCGCCGGTGTGCCCCTTTGGCAGGCAGGTGACTCCGTCGATATCGCCCAAACCGGCGGAAATCATGTTGGGAATGTTCAGTTTTTCAGAGGTTGCGCAGGAGGCGAGGGTATTGACCCCCACGTCCCCAAATTTTTCGGAATCCGGCATCGCGCCGATGCCAAAGGAGTCCAGAACGATTACAAATACGCGTTTCATAAATATCCTCCCTTTAGTGGGATAGTAACATGACCTTCCCCCTGGGGGGAAGGTGCCCCAGTGCGCACACTGGGGCGGATGAGGGGTTTAAAAGCTTGCAATTCCTTGAATATTACCCCTCATCAGTCAAAAATCAAAGATTTTTGCCAGCTTCTCCCCAGGGAGAAGCTTTAATCTTACTTATTCTCCATGGCGACCGCCACGTCCAGTGCCACCTTCATCATCTGGGTGAAGGCATTCTGACGCTCCTCGGCGGTGGTTTCCACGCCCTTGAGGATGTGGTCGCTGATGGTGCAGATGCACAGACCACGCTTGCCGTACCGGGCGGCGTTCATATACAGCGCGGCGGCCTCCATCTCCAGAGCCATCACGCCCATCTTCTTCTGGTTGTACAGGGTGTCCAGACCGGCGGGAACCTCGGCGTGGTCGCCGTAGAACACGTCGGAGGAGTTCACGTTGCCCACATGGTAGGTAGCGCCGTTGGCCTCGCAGGCCTTCACCGCCTCGCTGAGCAGAGTGAAGTCAGCAATGGGGGCAAAGGTGCCGGGGAAATGGAACTGGTGAGCGAAGTTGGAGTCGGTGCAGGCACCCTGGGCGATGACGATGTCGTACAGATCAATGTTGTCCTGGATGGAACCGGCGGAGCCGACACGGATGATATTCTCCACGCCGAAGAAATTGAACAGCTCATGGGAGTAGATGCCGATGGCGGGCATACCCATGCCGGAGGCCATGACGGACACCTTCACGCCCTTATAATAGCCGGTGTAGCCGTGAACGCCACGGACATTGTTCACCAGCACGGGATTCTCCAGAAAATTCTCCGCGATAAACTTAGAGCGCAGAGGATCACCGGGCATCAAAACAGTCTTGCCAAAGCCGATCTCATCGGCGACGTTAATATGGGGAGTAGCAGGATAGTTGGACATAATGATAACCTCCTATAATGGATTGTAGGGCGAGGGCATGCCCTCGCCGGATAGGCCCCCTTGTGCAAAGGGGGCTGTCACCGCAGGTGACTGGGGGATTGATATACGCGACAATCCCTCCGGCCCTTCGGGCCACCTCCCTTTACACAAGGGAGGCTTTTCTCAGTAGCTTCCGTCGTTTTCCAGGCCCTTGGCGATCTTGACGATACGGCTGGTGCCCAGGCGGTCAGCGCCCAGGGCGATGAACTTCTCCGCGTCCTCCAGACTGGAGATGCCGCCGGCGGGCTTGATCTTCACATGGGGGGCGACGTGCTTGGCGAACAGCTCCACGTCGGCAAAGGTAGCGCCGGCCTTGCTGAAGCCCGTGGAGGTCTTGATATAGTCGGCGCCGGAGTCGGAAACGCACTTGCACAGAGCGATCTTCTCCTCGTCGGTGAGCAGGCAGGTTTCGATGATGACCTTCAGGAGCTTACCCTTGCAGGCGGCCTTGATGGCGGCGATCTCAGCGGTGATGTCCTCCCACTTGCCTTCCTTTGCCCAGCCGATGTTGATGACCATGTCCACCTCGTCAGCGCCGTTATCCACAGCGTCGGAGGCCATGAAGCACTTGGCGGCGGTGGTGGCGTAGCCGTTGGGGAAGCCGATGACGGTGCAGGTGGCCAGCTTGTCGCCCACATACTCCTTGGCCTGCTTCACAAAGGAAGCCGGGATGCAAACGGATGCGGTGGCGTATTTCATGCCATCGTCGCAAATTCCCTTGATTTCAGCCCAGGTAGCAGTCTGGGCAAGCAGGGTGTGGTCGCACTTGGCGAGAATGTCTTTGAGTTCCATAAATATATCTCCTTTTAATAATAATGTAAGAAACAGCGCTGTCATCCTGAGCGAGCGAAGCGAGTCGAAGGATCTACGCAGTTTGTTGACATATTTGCAAAATTGGTGCCAAGATCCTTCGACTTCGGGCTACGCCCTCCGCTCAGGATGACATCCGTTTTTTTAAGGTTGTCCGTGGAGCTTGATTTTCCGATGTTCCCGGATGGCGGCGGTGTAGCACCGGTGGCACATGGCGATGTAACAGTCGTTGCCGCCCAGCACCACCTGGGCACCCTGGGTGACCACGAAGCCATCGTTGACACGGGCGTTGACGGTGGCTTTATTGCCGCAGTCGCACATGGTTTTGATCTCCTCGATGCAGTCGGCAAGCTCCATCAGCCGCATACTTCCCGGAAACAGCCGGGTCAAAAAGTCCGTGCGCAGACCGAAGCACAGCACCGGCACGTTGAAATCGTCCACGATGCGGCGCAGCTGCTGCACCTGCTCCGGGGTGAGAAACTGGCACTCGTCCACGATGATCACGTCCCGACCCTCCGGATAGAGGGTGCGGTACTGCTGGTACACGTCCGTGTCCGGTGTGGCGATGAAGCACTGATTTTCCAGACCGATGCGGCTGCGGATGATGTTGGCCCCGTCCCGGGTGTCGGCGCTGGGCTTGAGCAGCCATACGGACATGTCGTTTTCTTCATAATTGTACTTGGTGATCAGCGCCTGGGCAGTCTTGCTGGACCCCATGGCACCGAATTTGAAATATAATTTAGCCAAAGTGTATATCCCCTCCATTTTCATCTTACTATTATAACCAAAAAGAGAGTGTTTTGCAAGAGTTTTCTCGGCATTTTTCACAGATAAATGATTGTTTAGCGCACCAAAGATACACTGTCATCGCGAACCAGTGACCGATGTCACTGGTGTGGCGATCCCCCACGGCGATGCGGAAATCTTAGGAGATTGCCACGCCAGTGTGCGCACTGGCTCGCAATGACATGC
>JAZNRS010000139.1:0-7969 GCA_045590815.1 Faecousia sp. | reverse complement strand
ACCACCTCCTTGGCACACAGACCGCCATGGCGCCGATCCGCTTTCGATGCCCACACCGCCCCTATTTACATGGGTTATTGACGGCGGGCCGATGTGGGCATCGGCCCCTACATACAGTAAAAAAGGAGGCGCTGAGCGCCTCCTTTTGGTTTTATACGGTTCTGACGCTTTCACGCCAGCGGATCTTGGCGGGGACGACCTCATGGGTGGAGGTGATCTTTCCCTCAATGCTGCCGCGCAGAAGCTCCACACTTCGCTGTGCCAGTACCTCCACGCTCTGTCCTACGGAGGACAGCCGGGGGGTGAGAAATTCGCCGATGGGCAATCCGTCAAACCCCAGCACCGACACATCCTCCGGCACCCGCAGGCCTGCATCGCTGAGGGCACGGATGGCACCCATGGCCATCACGTCCGCCATGCAGATGATGGCGGTATAGTCCCTGCGCCGTCCGCCCAGCTCCCGGGTCGCCAAATAGCCGCCCTCGTAGGAGAATCGGACGCAGGCGTAGTCCCGCACCGGGTCGAAATCCACCCCATGTGCCTCCATCGCATCCATAAAGCCCTGGTAGCGCTGACGGGTGGTATCGGATTCCTCCCGGTTACCGCCGATGAGGGCGAAATGCCGGTGACCCATACCGATGAGCCCCTCCACCGCTTCCCGGACGGCTTGCCGGTCATTGGAGCAGACGCTGGAAAGATTCTCAAAGGGAAGCCCGGAGCCATCGTTGGTGACCAGGACGCAGGGCACGTCCACCCGGTCGAAATTTTCCACAAAATTCTGCCGGTTACCGCCCAGCATGAGCAGTCCCAACGGTTTTTTCTCCCGGCAGACCTGCACCGCTCGGAGTACCTCATTCTGTGCTTCGTCCATGTAGTCCACTACCAGATGGTAGGGACTTGCCGCCACACGGGTCTGAATGGATTCCACCAATGCGCCAAAAAGCTGATTGGAAGAACCCTTCACCAGTACATAAATGCTGTTGGAGCGCTGCTGCTTCAGCTGCTGGGCGTTGGTATTCAGCTGGAAGCCGCAGGCATCCGCCGCTTCCAGGATCGCTTTGCGAGCCTTTTCGCTCACATTGGGCTGATGGTTCAGCACCCGTGAAACCGTACCAACGGAATAACCGGTTTGGGCCGCTAAGTCTTTGATCGTCATATGGCGGACACTCCTTTGTTGGGTACCTCCAAAAATTACCCCTTCACTGCGCCGGCGGCGACGCCCTTGATGATGTGCTTCTGGCACAGCAGGTACAGCACGATGATGGGAATAATGCTCAGCAGGATCACAGCCATGGTGGCACCCAGGTCCACCTTGCCGTAGCTTCCCTTCATGTACTGGACGAAGATGGGGATGGTCTTATACTTGGTCTGATCCAGCACCCGGTAGGGCAGCAGGAAGTCGTTCCACACCCACATGATCTCCAGGATGCCGACGCTGATCAGAGTAGGCTTCAGCATGGGCAGCACCACCATGAAGAAGGTGCGCACCGGACCGCAGCCATCGATGGCCGCCGCCTCTTCGATCTCCAGGGGCAGACCCTTGATAAAGCCCACGAACATGAAGATGGCAAGTCCGGCACCGAAGCCTAAATAAACGATGGGGATCGTCCAGGGGGTGTTCAGCTTCAGCTGGTCAGCGGTAAAGGTCAGGGTGAACATGACCATCTGGAAGGGAACGATCATGGAAAACAGGCACAGGTAGTAGAAAAATCTTGCGAATTTACTGTCCACACGGGCGATGTACCAGGCGGACATGGAGCAGAACAGCAGGATCAGAAACACCGATGCAACGGTGATGACCACGCTGTACAGCACTGCATTCAGGAAGGGGTAGTTGCCGTAGGTCATGCCGGTGACGAAATTTTTGAAGCCAACCCAGCTATCCCCATTGGGCAGCGCAAAGGCGTCCAGATTGATGTAGGCGTTGGACTTGAAGGCGTTGATCGCCACCGCCACGATGGGCATCACCCAAAACAGGCACAGGATCACGAAAAATACAGTGGCGACGGTGCTTCCGGTGCTATAGCGGCGTACTTTTTTCATTACTGCTGCACCTCCTTACTGCGGGTGGCGGAGAGCTGTGCCAATGCCAGCACTGCCACCAGTATGAAGAATATCACGGCCTTGGCCTGGGCAACGCCATGCCAATTCTTGTTGATATTATATGTCGAAGCAATATTCAGCGCCAGCAGCTCCGTGGTCTTGATCTGGGAGCCGTCAGCAAGCGTCGTGATGGGCATGCCGTTGGTCAGCGCCATGTTCTGGTCGAACATTTTGAAGGAGTTGGTCAGCGTCAGGAAGGTGCAAATGGTGATGGAGGGCATCACGTTGGGGATGGTCACCCGGAACAGGGACTGCCAGCCATTGGCGCCGTCGATGTGGGCGGCCTCCAGCATATCCTCCGATACCGCCTGCAAGCCGGCGATGTAGATGATCATGATATAGCCGATCTGCTGCCACGCCACCAATATCACCAGACCCCAGAAGCCATAGGTGGGGTTTGCCAGCAGGTAGGTGCCGGATTTTTGGAGAATGGCATCGAAGATCAGGCTCCAGATGTAGCCAAGAACCACGCCGCCGATGAGGTTGGGCATGAAGAAGACGGTGCGGAACAGATTGGAGCCGCGCATCTTCTGAGTCAGAGCATAGGCGATGGCGAAGGCGATGACATTGATGAGGATGATGGATACCACGGCGAAACCGGCGGTATTCCAGAATGCCCGACCGAAGCTGGGATCCTCAAATGCCTTGATATAGTTGCGGAAAAAGCCCTGCATATTGTAGGCAAACTGGCCGCCTGCCTCGGTGATCAGGGACGGATCCTTTTTTGCGGCCTGGATGGCCTGGGTCAAAGTCAGCTCTGCATCCTTGGGGATCATAAAGTTGCAGAAGGACAGGTACAAGCCCTGCAGGAAGGGCCACACAAATCCGATAAAGAAGCAAATAAACGTGGGAAGAATAAAGATCGGGAACCAACGCCGAATGGGTCTGCGGATCTGCAGACTGTTCACAGCGGACATATCATTCTTCTTTTTCTTGGCCAAAACAGTTCCCCTCGCTTTCCTGGAAGAATAGGGTAAAAGAAAATGGGCTCGTAGGGGAGGGTCTTGACCCTCCCTTCGCCGCAACGCGGCGCCAAGGCCCCCTTGTGCAAAGGGGGCAGTCAAAAATCTGTGATTTTTGACTGGGGGATTGGCTTTTTCGGCAACAATCCCTCCGTCACGGCTTACGCCGTGCCACCTCCCTTTAACAAGGGAGGCTTTTAGGGAGGGTCAAGACCCTCCCCTACAATTGGGTCTAAATGAAAAGCCGGGGCGGGCTGAGGCCCGCCCCGGTGGGTTAGATCAAATTGTCAGACAGACGGGCAAAATTAGCCGTTCTGCTTCTGATACTGGGTAGCCCAGCCAGCCACGAAGGCGTTCTTGACAGCTTCCCAATCGCCGTTGCCAGCGGAGTAGTCGGTCAGAGCGGAAACAACGCCACCTCTCCAGTCGTCAACATTGGGGGTGTGGTTGAATGCCCAGGTCACAGTGTACTTGCCCTCAGCGATCAGCTTGTTAGCGTCAGCGAAGAAGACATTCTCGGGCTCCTTAGCAGCCTTGAAGGGGATGGGACCAAACTGCTCAGCCATCATGGTGGTGCCAGCCTCGGAGGTGACGACCCACTTCAGGAAGTCCAGAGTAGCCTTCTGGTCAGCCTCGGAAGCCTTGGCGTTGACACCCCAGCAGTTCTCGGTGCCGCAGCACAGAGCAGCATTGGCCTCGCCCTCGACGCCGCAGTAGATGGGGATCATAGCCAGGTTCTCAGCCTTCATACCGGCCTCGATCAGACCTGCGTACTCCCAAGTGCCGTTCTGGTAGAACACAGCCTTGCCCTCGGTGAACTCAGCCTTGGAGGCGTCACCGGTCTTGGTGGACAGCTCGGAGCCAGCGCAGGTGGAGTTGTTGATGTACAGATCCCAGATGTTCTTGAAGTTATCCAGGTAGGTGCCCTTGATGGTAGCGGGCTGCTCAGTGACCTTGTCGTCACGGAACTCGTAGTACAGGGGCATGTTGGCCAGGTGGCCGGAGAAACGCCAGGAGGAGCTGCCGTCCAGACCGGCGGAGGAGAATGCTGCGAAGCCCAGCTCGGCGGACTTGGCGGTGATTTCCTCAGCGATAGCCTTCAGGGAAGCGAAATCCTTGATGTCGGCGATCTCATAACCAGCCTGCTTCAGCAGTTCCTTGTTGACGATGATGCCGAAAGCCTCGTAGCAGTAGCCGATGGCCTTAACAGCGCCGTTCTCGTCAACCAGGTTGAAGTCGGAGGTGGTCATTTCAGCCAGCACGTCGGTGCCGGTGAAGTCCAGGCAGTACTCGCCCCAGTCCTTCAGGCCCTGTGCGTTGCCGCACTGGAACAGGGTGGGAGCGTCGGACTTAGCCATTTCGGTTTCCAGGGTGTCGGAGTAGGTGCCGGAAGCGGCGGTCATGACCTTGACTTCGACGCCGGTCAGCTCGGTGTAGTCAGCGGCCAGCTTCTGCCAAGCCTCATCAGCTTCGGGCTTGAAGTTCAGGTAGTAAACCTTGCCCACTTCTTCTTCCTTCTTACAGCCGGAGAACATGGCAACCATACCGACTACCATGACCACAGCCAGAAGCATAGCGATGATCTTTTTCATTTGTTTTCCTCCTAATTATTTTTTGCCGGATCTCATCCCGGCTTTGATAGGGATAGTATAACGCAAACGGAGGTCATTTTTCAATCATTTTGTATATTGCCTTGCGATTTTCAACGTTTTGAACAATTCGTTTTGTGCATTTTTATCTAAATTGACGTACTAATTTTTTCCATTTTCCGCATTCAGGCAACCTCATTAAGTTCACCTGTCATTGCGAACCAGCCCGCAGGCTGGTGTGGCAATCTCCTGATATTTCGGGGATTCCCACGCCAGTGTCTAGCCCCGCAGGGCTGTGCAAGCGAGCAACCGATGCGTCAGCATCGGCTCTTAGCGAGTCGCAGCGCACTGGCTCGGAATGACAACGTTAATGATGTTCCGCATTCAGGGGATCCACCACAATGTCCTTATAAGGATTGGCGACGACGGTGCGGTAGGTGTGATAGATCACCATACCGGGCTTGCCGGAGGGGATGCGCTTGACCTGCTTGACAGGAGTTACGTCCACGGGGATGTTCTGTCCGCCGGTGGACTCGGAGTAGTAAGCCGCAAGCTGTGCCGCCTGGGTGACGGTGTCGTCGGGCGGGGTGGTGCCGCCGCAGGAGATGATCACATGGGAGCCGTGAACCTTGGAGGCATGGAGCCAAATGTCATCCTTCCGGGCCAGCTTGAAGGTCAGCTCGTCATTTTGCCGGTTGTTGCGCCCCACATAGATGGGGTAGCCGTCGGTGGATTCGAAGCGCATGGGGGGCAGCTTGCTCTGCTTGACGCGGCGCTTGCCGGAATCCGCCTTGAGATAGCCCCCGGACTGCAATTCCTGACGGATTTCCTCCAATTCCTGCTCCGTGGCTGCCCGGTTCAGCTCCTCCAGCACACTTTGCAGGTAGGTAAGCTCTTCCCGGGCGATGTCCATCTGCTTTGTCAGCTCTTTTTCGGCGTTTTTCATCCGGGTGTAGTCCTTGTAGAATTTCGCCGCGTTTTGCTGGGGGGACAGGATGGGCGACAGAGGAATTTCGATGGTCTTCATGTCCTCATCGTAAAAATCCTCCACGGCAACCTTGGTCTGCCCCTTGGTGATCTTGTGCAGGTTGGCGGTGAGGATGTCCCCCAGCTGACGCAGGCGCTCCCGATCGTAGGTGGCGGCCAGCTCCTTTTCCTGAATGGCCAGCTTTTTGGTCAGCCGCTGGCACAGATTCTGCACGGTCTTTCGCACCGTCTGACTCTTCTGCCGCATGGCGGACTGGGTATCCCGGAGAGTGTAGAAGCTGTCCAACAGACCGCTGAAGCTCTCCGCCCGTTCACAGTCCCCGTATTGCCGGATGGGGCAGAAGGCAAACTGCTTCGGCGTGCCCCCTACATGATATATATAGGGCGCAGGATGATTCAGATGCTCCCGGAAAAACAGCGCCAGCTTTTCGGCGGTGGCGGGAATGTCCAGATTCTCCACCCGGGCATCCACATCCCCGGCGGCAAACAGCGCCGCCTCCCGGCACACCAGTGGCGACAAACCGCCCAGGGTGTCCATCAGCCGGTCAGCCAGAATATCCGCTCCCGGTTTCTCAAGAAGCTCTGTCATTGCGAGCCAGTCCGCAGACTGGCGTGGCAATCCCCCAAGGTTTTCGCATTGTCCGGGAGATTGCCACGTCGCTTCGCTCCTCGCAATGACATGCATATTTTTGGGGTTGATTTTTTGGATGGGTTCCGGCATTTGGTAATGCAGACCCGGCAGGGCAGGACGCTTACTCTCGTCCAGACCAATGCGCCGCAGACAGTCGATGATCCGCCCGTCAGCGCCCAGAAGATACAAATTGCAGGTGCGTCCCATCAGCTCCGCCACCAGCGTTTTCTGAACCGGGTCGCCCATTTCATCGATGCAAGCAAAAGTGAAAATCGCCATGCGCTCCATGGGCGGCTGGGTGATCTCCACCAGCCGTGCCCCCAGCAGGTGCTTGCGCAGGAGCATACAAAACATCGGCGGCTCCGGAGGATTCTCCGGGTTGGAGGTGGTCAGATGCAGCCGGGGAGCGGCAGGATTGGGATGGATCAGCAGCTTGCCCCGACTTTCCCGACCCCGGAGGTGCAAAATCACCGCATCCCGGCTGGGCTGGTGGATCTTGTCCACACGGGCCTCACCCAAGGCACGGATCTCCTCTAGCACCGCGGACAAATAAAACGCGTCAAACGCCATAAACGGCCTCCTGCTCCGATGTCCGGGCTTGCCAGCTCAGACCCTTGGGATAGAAAAAGCGCAGCTTCTTGTCGGCGATGGACATGACCACTTCCTGAGCGATCCGCAGTTCACCGTCCAGATTGATGGGAGTGGGCTTGTCGCAAATGATTTTCACCGCTTTTGTCCGGAAATGACGGACAATATCCGGTAATTCCTTATATTTTCCGGCTTTAAACTTGCCGATCACCTGTGCCACCTTCAGCCGGGACACCTTCTTGATCAGCAAAATATCAAGCAGTCCGTCCGCCGGATCCGCCTCCGGCACCGGGTTGAAGCCGCCGCCGTAGTAGCGCCCGTTGCAGGCGCACAGGAGGGTCTGCTTGTCATCCATGCGCTCGCCGTCGATCTCGATGATGTAATGCTCGGCGATGCCTTTGATCACATTCACCACCGTGGAGGCGGCATAGGCCCGGAAGCCGTGCAGCAGAGGCAGGCGCTTGTAATTGGCAACGTCGGTGCCGATCCGGGCATCCAGTCCCACGGAGCAAATGTTCAGAGCGAGATCGTCATTGCAGCGGATCATGTCGAAGGTAGTTTCCTCTGCGTCCAGCAGGCGGTCAAGGTCGAAAAATGCCTTGGCGTCGGAAAAAAGCTTCACAAAATCGTTGCCGCTGCCGCCGGAAAATACACTCACCGCCACGTTGTCGAAGCCTGCGGCACCGGATGCCACTTCATTCAGCGTGCCGTCGCCTCCGCAGGCGTAGATGCGGTAATTTTCGCCGGATTCGGCGGCTTCCCGGGCGATACGGCGGCAGTTGCCCGGAGCGGCGGAAACCTCAATGCGGTAGTCACAGCCCCGCTTTTCGCAGATGCGCTGGATGGTTTCCCGATAAAATCCGGTGCGGTCACGGCTTCCCGCCGCCGGGTTGATGATAAATAAGTGGGTCATATTTTTTCTCCATCTGGGTGGTAAATGATTGTTTACGCTTCTAGTGAGGGATATTCAAAGGCCCCCTTGTGCAAAGGGGGCTGGCAAAAATCTCTGATTTTTGACTGGGGGATTGTGGTACTTTGACAACCCCTCCGGTCAAAATCGAAGATTTTGACCACCTCCCCTTGCACAGGGGAGGCTCGCGCTTCGCGCT
>JAZNRS010000138.1:0-3065 GCA_045590815.1 Faecousia sp. | reverse complement strand
CAGCTCGGCGGACTTCAGCTGATACACCGTCCGGGTCTCTACCTTGCGGTTATCCCCGGCGGAAACGGCGGTAGCGCTCCACGCAGACCAATCGCTCCACCGCTCGTAGGTGAATTCCTTGTTGTAGGAGGTGGATTTCTGTGCGTACACCTCGACGGGCCAATACCAAACGCAGTTGGAGCAAGCGGTGCTGCTGGACAGCTTATAACTTCCGTCGGAAGCGTCATAGCCGTCATAATTGGAGGGTGTGTAGGTGGTGCTGTAGAAAGCGTGGAAATTGGTGTAGGAGCCCTGCTTGGTTTCGGTGCTGTACATGGTAGAACCGGTACACCAGTGGAACCACAGATAGCCTGCGATAGCATCGGAGTTGATCTCCGTCTTGGTGGTGGCGGTTTCGGAGGCGGTTACCTTGGAGGACGACTTGTTATACTGGCTATACAGACTGTGGGTGGTGTCAAATCCGGAATTCCAGGACTTAACATAGTTCACTGTCTTGGTGCCGGATTCCACCCATTGGCTGGACTTCAAGGTGTAGCCTGCCAGATTCGCCTGGTAAGAGGTGAGGGTTTCGTAGTCGCAGTAGCGGTACTGGGTCTGGGCGGTGAACAGACCGGCGTCCATGCCGGCGGGGATCTCATCCAGCCAGGTGGAAGCCATCTGATCGGCGGAGAGCTTGTAGCTGTCGCCGCACTTGCCGCAGGTGAATTCAAATACCGCATAGCTTGCGCAGTTGCCGGGGATGGTGGCGACGGAGTAGTCATGACCGCCGGGGATCACTTCCGTCTGGGTGTCGCCGCAGACGGAGCACTTCCGGGTGCGGTAGCCGTCGGCGGTGCAGGTGGCATTCACAGTTGTCCAGGCATTGTAGCTATGACCGGTTGCCGGGGCATCGGTTTTGGTGACCAAGCCACAGACAGAGCAGGCCTTGACCTCCACCCGAGCCTGGGTGCAGTCGCTGCCGCCCACATAGGTGGTTGTATAGCTGTGAGAGCAGGAAGACTGGCTCACAGAGCTGGAAACCACCACGAAATACTCGCTGAGCAGAGATTTGGTGCCGGTGTTGGATGCCATGGTGGTGCTGGAGGTGGCGTAGTAGTTGATGTAATCAGCGGAGATGGCATAGGTATGGTTGCCGGTGGGCAGAGAGCCGAAGGTGGTGTTGTAGTCCACGTTGCTGCCTGCCAGGGTGTATGCCTTGGCGCTGATGGAATCGGAATAGCCGGTGACCGGGCTGCCGCTTTCGCCGAAGCCGGAGTAAATATAGCAGGTGGCGGCGGTGAGCCGGTTGCCAACGGAATTGATGGTGCCGGTGACGTTGAAGGAGCTGCCCTTGACGTGACCGTTGGGCACATCGTAGCCAGTGAGGGTGATGTCGGAGGTAATTTCCTTGACATAGGCGCAATCCCCGGCATACAGATAGGCAGGCTCATCGGAATCGGTTTCAATGCGGTACCACAGATTGCCGAAGGTATTTTCGTACAGAGCGATGGCAGTGTAGGTCTGACCCACGGTCGCGTTGAACAGCGTGTAGGAGTTGTCATCGGTGCTGACGCTCCGGGGCTGGGAGTTGATGGGGGTGCTGTCGGTGACGGTGACTTCGCAGGAAGCGGGATACTCGGTGCAGGTGCCCACGTATTCCTTCACGGAGTTGTCTTCATAGTTGGGCACGCCGAAGTACAGATCGGTGATCTTCCGGGTGCGGCGGAAAACGCCGTAGCCGTTGGCGCTGCCGTCGTTGTTGGTGTTGCCCTCGATGGTCTGCACATAGGTGCCGTCGGAGGAAACCACCAGACCCACATGGGACCAGCTGCGGGTGTAGAACAGATCGCCCTTCTTGGGGTTGTAGTTGTAGCCCATGAAGTGGTAGTTGTTATCGCTGCTGGCGTTCAGGGTAGAGCCGCCGGCGTAGAAATACAGATTGAAGTAAGAGCTGCTGTGACCGGCGGCGGTGGAGCGCTGGAGGATGGAGGTGGGGACACCTGCCTGCTCGGCGCACCAGGACACGAAGGTGGCGCACCAATGGGCGTACTCACCGCCTACGGGCATACCGCTGCTGATGCACTTATTGTACCAGTAGTTGTACTCAACGTAGTTGAGCTGGCTGCTGTCGTAAGCGCCGCCGTAATCGCCGGAGGAGCTGCCCTCGCAGTAGCCGGCCTGGGACAAAGCCACGGCGATGATATCATCGGCCTGGTTGCCGGTGAGCTGCACCTGGGTCAGGGCGGTGTAATAGGAGCTGGACTTATACGCCGAGGAGGGGGTATAGGTCATGGACAGAGCTTCCGCCTTGGGCGCCAGCTGAGGCAGCAGGGCGAAGCACATGCAAAGTGCCAGCAAAAAGCTGATGATACGAATGGATCTTTTCATGGTCTTCCTCCTTTAGAGCGATGCGAAGTATGCCTTGGCGTAGTAGCCATAGACGGCGATGGAAGCGGCCAGGGGCTTCATTTCGGCGCTGCCGGAGGATGCCTGACTGACGCAGAAGGCGCCGATGCTGTAGGGCAGCACGCCGGTGCAGTAGCTGACGCCGCCGGAGCGGTAGCCTGCCACAACGTAGATGGTATCATCCAGGTTCTGTGCCGGGATCCCGTCCACCAGACCGGAAAATACGCTGCTGCCGCTGAGGGTGAATTTGCCGGTGGCGTTGCTGGGACTGAGGGTGGCGGCGGCGTTGTAGTCCGCCTCCGTCCAGTAGAACAGGGTGACGTTGGCATCCGGGGTATAGCTGGTGGTGAAGTAGTAATTGATGGCAAAGGCACCCTCCAGAGAAACGGTGGGATACTTTTTGTCAAAGCCGCCGGTGGCTGCGTAAGGACCGACCTTGGCGGAATCGGGCATGTCGATGCCGTCCATCATGGAGGCAGAGTAGCTTGCCACCAGCGCCTTTTGGGCGGCGGTGAGCTGCGCATTTACCAGGGCGTCGGTCTTGTAGCCGAAGTAGGTCTGCGCCTGGGCGCCGTAGTTCAGCATGGCAACCATCAGCGCCTTGGTTTCGGCGGAATAATTGCCGCCCAGCTGTGCGTAGGCAAACTGCTTGGGGCTGTAGGAAACCAGCTTGCTGTAGA
>JAZNRS010000137.1:0-28052 GCA_045590815.1 Faecousia sp. | reverse complement strand
CCACCGGCGATCATTTAGATTTGAATTCGCTGCGCGACGCACCGCCCTCGCCGTCGCCGAAGGCGAAATACCTTCTCCCGGGGAGAAGGTGCCGAGCGTTAGCGAGGCGGAAGAGGAATTCGGGAGATAGCCTAATGGGTCGAAAATGTTCAGACTTTATATATGGTTACCCATTTGAAAGACTTAATCACTGTAATTAATTTATGTTCCCGCCCGCATTCCTCTTCAGCCCCAGTGTGCGCACTGGGGCAGCTTCCCCCCGGGGGAAGCCTTTGCGCCCTGCGGGCGCTGTCGCCCCAATGGGGCGACACATTTACTCCGCCAAACAATCATGTATCGTATCCACTTATTCTACCCAATCCGTGTCCGGGTGTGATTCTGCCGGCGCAGGCACTCAGCCATGGCGGCAATAAACGCCGTATTGGTGGGACGGGGCACCGAGCCGCTGCGGTCGGTATGAAAATACTGGCGCCAGACCGCCTCATCTCCATGAAGCCATGCGGTATGTACCGCCGTACGGATCGCCCGCTCCACACTCTCCGGGCTGCAATTGCACCGCTTGGCGATCTCCGGATACAGTACCTTGGTCACGGATTGGGTGGGATTCTGCTCAAAGATCACGATTCCCTCCTCCAGGTACCGGAAGCCGCCCAGCTTCGGACTGAAGTGCAGCGTACGCAGGATGTTGGACACCGTATCCTCCGTGGCAGGCAGTGTGAGGGTATCCTCCCGGCAGCAGCTCATATCGTGGATTCGCTCCGCCAGGATCCGGGCACTGCAGGGCTTCAGCATCACATAATCCATGGGCAGTCCCCGCAGGGTACTTTCCACATAGGAACTGATCATCCACGTGGTCACCAGCACCAACGGCCGCTTGCCCAGCTTTTCCAGCTCCTTCAGCAAGGCGATGCCATCCATACCGGGAAGTGCCAGCTCCAAGACCAGGACGTCCGGATCAAAAGACACGATCAGTTCTTTTGTCTGGATGCCGTCGTGACAGAACCGGATCTCATAGGCTCCACCCAGCGCTTCCGCCAGCGCCGTACAAAAGCTCAGGGACGTGTCCGCCACTAAAAGACGCTTCCTTTCCATACCTTTTCCACCTCTGTTTTTCTCTTTTCCGAAGATAAAATAACACATTTGATCCTATATCGCAAGACTTCAAAATCCCCTTTCCATCGATGATTCCCGACGAATATTTGTGCGAATATCACAAAAATCGACGTTTGGCACTTCCAAACGTCGATTTTTACCAAATATTACTTTTTGTTCAGCGCCGCCAGAGTCTGCTTCAAAAACGTGGAGGATGTGCCCTGTGTATAGGGGAAGTACACGATCTCAACGCCATGGGGCGCAAACCGCTGCTCCAGCTCCTCGAAAAGAGGCGAGCCCTTCCAATCGTCGCCCACGAACATCTTATGGAAGCCGTGGCGCTCCCACGCGGCGAACTTGTCCCGGTCCACCTGGGGCACCACCTTGTCCACATAGCGGATCGCCTCCACGATCTGCACCCGCTCGTCATAACAGATCACCGGGGTCTTATTCTTGTATTCCTGGACCAGCTCGTCGGTGCTCACCGCCACGATCAGATAATCGCACTGCTCCTTGGCCTTTTTCAGAATGTTCAGGTGTCCGATATGAAACAGGTCGAAAACACCTGCGGTATAACCTACAATCATGATTTCTTTCTCCTTTCCAGCTTCCACACTAACACCGCCAGTAGGTCTACCGCCCAATCCAGCTTATACGCCAACAACGCCATACGAGGACTTATCGCCGTCAGCCGCAGATAAATCCGCAGAGCTGGGGTAATCGTCTTATAGTTGGAACTTTTCCAAAAGCGGGGGCAGTCTGTCTTTATCCCTTTTTGTATCCGCTTCAATTGAGATATATCCGGCTTATCAAACAGACCCAGACAAGTAAAGCGGATATTGGAGGCTTGCATGGATGCATAGTTCCAATCTATCAGGTCACGATACCTCTCGTAAATCCCCCTTGCCTTACTGTCACGGATGAGCAGTTCGGGAATGCCGATCCTTTCGTACTGCCGGGGGTTATTCCGGTTGCGGATAGTGGAATTGGGGCTTTGATAATAATGGTAGTATTTTCCCTCTGCTTTCACTGCGGTACGCGCATACAAAATGGAAAAAAAGTTGAAATGCGCATCTTCAAAGAAGGTTCCTTCCGGAAATCGCAAATGGAATTTGTCCAGAAAGTCCTTGCGATAGATGCGGCTCCAAAAGTAACCGCAATGTTGCGCAAACCAGGCTTTCTGATCGTCGGTCAGTTCCTCTGTACCGCCATAGTCCACAACGAAGGTCTTCAGGCTCTTGCCGTCGTCCACATAGTAGTCCGCGCCGCACATATCCGCGCCGTTGGCGGCTTCATAGAGCACACGGCACATATCCGGCTCCACAAAATCGTCGCTGTCCACAAAGGCGATGTACTCTCCTTTGGCAATCTCCATACCCCGGTTCCGGGCGCCGCCCTGGCGGATATTCTCCGGCAGGTACAGTCCACGGATCTTTCCGGGGAACAGACCTTCGTAACGGCGGATCATTTCCGGACTGTCATCGGTGGAGCAGTCGTCCACCAGAATGATCTCGATCTCCGGCAACGTCTGCGCCAGCAGCGACTCCACGCATTTATGCAGATAGCTTTTCGAATTATGTACCGGAACGATGATACTGACCTTAACCATAGCAAACCCTTTCGATCCGCTGTGCCACCGCCTGGGCGGCGTTTCCATCCTCAAAGCTGCCGATCTCCTTCAAAAATTCACGGCAGCGAGCCTCATAACCGGCAAAATCCGCCACACAGCGGCACAGCTCGTCCATATCCGCCGCCTTGGGGAAGGGCAGCGACTGAATGTCGAAGTACAGCCCCCGCTCGTTGGCCATATAACTGACCAGATCCGGCACATACAGGGCGCATTTTTTGCCGGCTACCGCCATGTCGAACATGGACGAAGAGTAGTCGGTGATCAGCAGATCGCAGGCAGCCAGCAGCTCCTGCATATCCGGATAATTGCTCATGGAAATGCAGCCCAGACCGGACACATCGGCGTTGAGATTGGGGTGCAGACGGCAGGCGACCGTCCAATCATCACCCAGGGCAGCGCCCAGTTTTTCAAAATCCATGCCGTAAACGCTGGCCTTTTTGTCCTTGCGGAAGGTGGGGGCATACAGCGCCAGCTTCTTGTCCGCAGAGATGTTATAGAATGCAAAAACTTTGGATTTTGCGTCGTTTCCATGGAAAAATCCGTCGCAACGGGGGGTTCCATGTTCAAAAATCTCCCCGTCGTACCAGAAGGCACGGCGGAAAATATCCGTGCTGAAGGCGCAGCCGGACAGCAGAAGATCGATCTTATCCGAGTCCGCCTTGGCGTAAATGGCATAGTCCTCGCCCAAACCGGGTGCGTCGCCCTCGATCTTTTTCAGCCGCAGGGAGGAGTGCCAGGTCTGAATGTAAAACTGCCCCTTGCGCTTCTTGAAATAGTGGGGCTTGCCGGTGCGGTGATTGCAAATGATCACCTTGGCGGTGGCGATCTCCTTCAGATACTGCATGGAAAAGTACCGCACGATGCGGATCCCCTCCGGCAGCCCCTCCGGCACCTGCCGCCCCTGCTCCAGCACCCACACGATGTCGTACTTGCCGGGATGCGCCTGCGCCAAATGCAGCGCAATGTACTTGGGACTGCAGCCGAAGGACTTGAAATTGTCCGACCACAAAATCACCTTATTCTTTTGTATCGGCATCAGCCGCCAAAACCCCTGCCACACCTTGTGCCGCAGCGCCTTGATCTCTGTAATCAGCCCCATAGTTTCCCCTTACATAAACAGCTTCTCAATTTCTTCGATACACCGCTCCGGGGCATAAAATTCTGCCCGAATAGCGGCCATTTTCTCGTAATGTGTGCGCAGACTATCGTCTGTCAGCAGTTTTTCCATGCCATCCGCCAGCGCTTCGGCATCAATAGGAACCACCAGACCATACTCGCTGTCGCCCAGAATATCCCGCATACCGGTGCAATCGGTGACTACGCAGGCCTTGCCCAGAACCAGCGCCTCGATGGTGGTGGTAGACAAGCCCTCATAGATAGACGAGCAAACATATCCATCCGCCGCCGCGAGATAGGGATAGGGATTTCCCTGTGCGCCCCAAAGGGTCACATTGTCCAGTCCCACTTTCTCCTTCTGCGCCTTCAGCGCATCCATTTCCGCACCGCCACCCACGATCCAAAGGTCAAAGTCCACGCCTTTTTCTCTCAAAATCGCCGCCGCATCCAACAGCATGGGGTAGTTTTTCGCCTCACAAATACGGCCGATCGCCGTCAACGTCTTGCGTGCCTTCCCGGGTGCTTCACTTTTCGCCTGCTTGCGGATCTTCTCGGTGTCCATCACATTACTCCGGGTAACGATGGTGTCAAAATCGCCCAGCAACTCCCGGAAAGACCGCTCCGCCTGGGGGGACACACAAACGATTTGATCAAATTTCCCGTATGCCTGCTGGGCCTCCTCTAGCGAAGTGAAGCCTGCAAGACCGTTTCCGCAGCGCATATAGTCACTATGTACCCAAACCTGCTTCAAGGCAGATTTGCTGGTAGAAGCGGAAACAATCCGTGCCGCAGCGCCACGGTTAAAGCCGATCTCCACATCATAGCCCTTGCCTACAATACGCTTATACAGCCGCTTGGGAGGGATTTTATAGAAACGGTTCAAAAACCAGTGATAATACCGCAGAAATCCCGGTATTCTCACCCCCAAAATTCGCCACTCCGGCAAAAACAGCTCCCGTTTCACCCGGGGATCCAGCCCTTCAGCCAATGTGAAATTGTTGATCTCCAGCTTGATGGTCACATCATGCCCCCGGGCAACCAGCGCATTGGCCAAATTCACCAACGCCCGGGACACCCCGGCAATATGTAGTCCATGATTCAGGATGATGATCTTTTTTTTCATAAATCTTATCTTTTTCTGATTTTTTGTTTTATGTGTCGGCAATAATTTCGAACAAAACTAGTCAGGCTGGTTGGTTGTGCGATTCGCAAGTCAATAACTTCATAGGATTCATTCAAATTATATGTGTGGACACCGTTGTATTTTGTTTTTCCTGCGCCCTTACACGTCAAGCGCAATCCATCCTGGGCGCACGTTGCATCCGGTGCATATATCTGCAACAACACATCTTCCTGATATTTTCCATCATTAGAGCATCGGATTCTGTTGAATTGTATGTTGCTACCATAAGACCCCATACAATTTTGTGATGGTCTAATGCATTCGCCTTCGTGATGAATTATGTGACCTGCGCCACGTGCCACAAAGTCACGTTGCTTGAGTAATTCTTTTTTGCCATCAGCAGTAAGCAGCCAAAGATTATCATTTACACGTGCATCGGGGGACTCAAAAATTGTAGTCAGCCATTTTTCGCCGTAAGGCGTGGTATCTACCGCATACCCAGAAAGGATTCGCTGTTCTCTTTCCCATTTGCAAGGAAAGTCGGTACAGCGATAAATCCATACCTCACCGGATTGATAGCACTCAGGAATCATATATAATCCGGTTTTGCTTTCAAATACACAAGGATAAGACAAATGCCAAGGCAGTTCGAGGCAGATCTTAAAACGCCCACATCTCCCGTTGCGAATACGGCATACTCCCAATACGCCTTTCTTTTTCCAGCGATCAAACATTTCTACAAATAGATAATCGTTCCCGTGATGCGTCAATAGAAATGGGTCTGCCCGCCAATAACGTATGCTGTTTGGAATTATGGAAAAACCCTCGGTATTCCCCTGATATAGGGTTTTTCCATTGCGCTTTCGCAGCGCTACCTGCCACTCATTGCGCCCCGGATGAGCTAATTCTTTCAGAAAAAACAAATAATCATTAATTTTTTGTATTACTTTCATAAGCTGTCCCCTCCGGCCGCATCTTCTATAGCCAGCTGTTTGCTATGCATTGACGGTTTCTTTGGCATTTCTCATTCAATCCAATCTTAAAAGCCGTCTTATCCAACGGAACAGACTTTGCAGCGGTTCGTAATTCGTTTTCACCACGATCCGCAAGCCCCACTTGCCGCAGCGCAGCAGAAAAAGCCCGACCCGGTCATAGCGGTTGGCAATACGTCTGAATTCTTTATAGTGCTTCTTTTGCAGCGCCACCACCTGGGTCTGCACCGGGGTGCTGCGAAATACATCCTCAAAGGTCTTCCATCGCAAATAACGAAAGAAATGCTCCAAGCCCAGCTTATACAGGCTCTCGTCCAGCTCCCGATACCGGAGCGTCCGATTTTCCAGATGGCCGGTCAGCGCCTGGATATTCTTCACCTTGGGGGCAGTAATGATGCTGTTTTCCCGCTTCACATAGCAATACAGCGGCAGTTCAATAAATACACTCTTTTCACTGCGCTCCAGCAGAATGGGAACCACCTCGTCATCCTCAAAGGCAGTGCCCTCCGTAAAACGCAGACCATCAAACAGTGAGGTCTTCAACAGCTTCGTGCACAGGCTCAGCGCATTGGTATAGTGGGAACGGTAGATCCGCTTCAGACTCTCGATATTGTTCAGAACCTCTGCTTCTACCGCCGTCTTTTGGAGAACCAGCTTATCCGTTTCCCGCACATGGAAGCACTGCACCAGCTGCGCATCGTATTTCTGCGCCTGCTCCAAAAGCAGCTCGAACATAACCGGAGAAATAATATCATCGCTGTCAACGAAACCGATATATTCTCCACGAACATGGTCAACGCCCACATTACGGGCGGAAGCCACACCGCCGTTGGGCTTATGCACCACCCGGATGCGGCTGTCGGTCTGCGTCAGCGCATCACACAGCGCTCCGCTGCCGTCGGTAGAGCCATCGTCTACAAGAATCAGCTCAAGATCCTTGTAGGTCTGCGCCAGCACAGATCGCACGGTTTCTTCCAGATATGCCGCCGTGTTATACACCGGCATGATAATGCTGAGCATTTCCTCACACTCCAACTCTTGCTGCCACTTGGCTCAAATACACCGGATCGGCCTCGCCTTCAAGCTGACCGACCACCTCTTTCACAAACTTGCCTGCCACGGCGGTTTTTTCCACCGCACCGGCAAGAAACCATTCATATTCAATGTCGATATGCCCGATGTCCAACGCACGGATCCCCTGCAAATGCAGATCATGGGCAAGGACCGTAGCCGTCTGGCCCATGGCGATGAGCACCAGCTCCCCATTCCATACAGACTTTACCGTTTTCAGGATTTCGTCATAATAAGAAAAGGCGCTTTTGCCGGGGCACAGCACGCGTTTGATACTCTTGGCTTCCGAAAAAAGATCGTTTCCCACGCCCAGGCGGGTCTTTTCGCCTTCTACAATGAGCAAGTCCTGCCCCTGCCACAGCTGCTTCAGCTGCGCAAACCACTGTGCACTCCGTCCGCAGGTGCGGTAATCCATGTACAGTCTGGTGACATGGGCGTTGTAATATTGCTTTTTGGGAGCGAGCATCTTGGAAAACGGACCGCCCCACTCCCGGATAAAGCTCTCCCAAAAGCTTGCCGCTTCCGGTGTGCGCAGGGCTGTATCCTCCCGAATGTTCGGGATGCAAACCATCAGTCCCGGCACATCACTTTTCAGCACCTGCCGCAGACGGGCTGCCAACGCCGGGTCGACTTTCTGAAAGCCATTGGAGGAACCCGCCATGACCTTGCATTCGCCGTCACCGTAACGGCAGATGGAGCAACCGCTTTGAAGCATATCCAGCGTTTGTTCCATGGTTGCTACGGTTTGCCACGGTCGACATTTGGCGGTGATACGGACATTCCGCTTCCGACGCAGCTTATCGTATTCATACTGCAGCTTATTTTTTACCATCGTCAGCAGTTCCACGTTTTTCTCCTTATCGTCCCAGCTTTTTATTCAGCTTATCAATAGCTCCGTCACCGAAAATTTTCCGCATTACACGGGTCGGTAAAAAACGCAGCCACATCAAAAATTTATACCGCTTGGTTTGATGCCAGCGCACCCGGGCGAAATCTTTTTTTGCCTTTTCCGTGCGCCATGTCATTGCCCAGTGATGCAACGCCACGGTATCTTTACTCTTCAAATTTTCAATACTGACACAGCTTGTGGGGCAAAAATATGTCTGTGGATATACTGCTACATCCATTACCTCCTGATAGCTGTCATCCAGCTTCAAGCCGTGTTCCAACAGAATATCTGTCATCCAATTGGTGTTCGGCTTGATATCCTCGCCTCCATCCTCAGACAGAAACGCTCTGCCGGTATAGTAGTCCAGCATCTGCAGAAAAACCGGATGCCCCGTCTCCGCTCCGATCACACCGGCGCTGACATTGATCTTATCCAAAAAGCCCAGAAAAGCCTTATGGTGTAAAAAAGGCGTCAAGGGTTTGATCAGCTCCTGGTCGGTGTCCATATAGACACCGCCGTACTCGGCGATCGCCTTGATCCGCACATAATCCGCCACAAAGGCATATTTTTTTGCTTCATAAGCCTGCTTGGTCCAGAGAGTGGAATTGACATCAAAGCTATCCTCATCCCAGCGGACGATTTCCCAATCCGGGCAAAACTTTTTCCAGCTTTTGATGCACTTTTCCATCAGCTTGGGCATTTCGCCCCTGCCGAACCAGCAGTAGTGGATCACCTTAGGAATCATTCTGCTCCCTCCTTCTGCTTCGTTCCCAGTTTTCTGAGAACAGCCTGCCAAAGAATGCTCACCTTCGTTTCCAAAGGATAAAACCGGGCGCAGATCCATAGATCCTTTTCCCCGGAAAATAGTCTGTCCCGCCGATATATACGCAGCAATCTTCTGCCCAGCCGATGCAGTTCTTTCTTACCCTTTTGGACAATTTCTTCATCTTCCTGCTTTTTGATCTCAGCAAGCTGCCACAGCAGGCAGCGCATGTAGCGGCGAATCATGAATTTGCGCATTTCCTCGTCACCCTGCTGGGCGAAATAATCAATCTGCTCCTGCACCGCCTCCAACTCATGGAGCTTGCGCATGGTCCAGGGCTTTCTGATGGAGCTGTCCGGGTTGGAAAAATAGGCATAGCCGATCCAGTCCACCAAAGCGATCCGCTCACATTGAAAATAGAGCCGATACATAATGAAGGCATCCTCATACAGCTTTCCCCGGGGGAAACGTATCTGCTGAAAAAGCTCTTTGCGGAACAATTTGGCACAGGGACCAGCTGCTTGGTTGATACATGTGCGGTAGTATTCCCCCGGTGTCAGCAAGGTCGGAGGTACCGGAGACTCCTCCGGAAGTGCCTCTCCATTCGTTTCAATTTCCTTGCAAACGCTCACCCGGACATTCTGCTCCACTGCCGCATTCAGCAGCACCTCCAGCAACCGGGGATGGATATAATCGTCGCTATCCACAAAATGGAGCCACTGACTGTCGCTATGAGCAAATACCCAATCAATCGCCATGTTCCGGGCAGTTGCCTGACCGCCGTTTTCCTTGTGCATCACAGATACACGGGGGTCCTTTTTTGCGTATTCCTCGCAAATTTCACCGCTGCGGTCGGGGCTGCCGTCATTGACCAAAATCAGTTCAAAGTCCCCATATGTCTGCGCCAGAATGCTCTCTACGCAGCGATGCAGATACGGCTCGGCCTTGTAGACGGGTACAATGATACTGATCTTGGGCATAATTTCACTTCCTTAAAAATTCATCAAGCTGTGCAAATTGCCGCTGTGCCTCCCGGCGATAGGCGGCAGCATCCACAGGCTGGGTGTATCGGGCAAAGATGTCCTTCGGCTCCAGAGTAGATATCTGCTTCAGATCGCAGTAGGCATCACAGCCCAGATCCTCCAGAACCCATTTGATCTTGTCGCTGTAGGAAAGGCAGAAAAATGGCTTTTCAAAGCACAGCGCCAGGATCATGGCATGGAACCGGGTGGCAAGCACAAAATCCGCCTGGGCGATCTGTTCCAACGCCTCCGGAATGTTCCCGTTGTAGGCATAAACACCGGTCTTTTCCCGAATTTCAACGGGTAATAATTCCTTAATTCGCTCAATCGCAGCACAGTCCCCCTCGCTTTCGCAGAAGGACATCAGCACCGGCTTCTTCCCCTGCGCCACACACGTCTGACAGGTATCCGCAATGAAGCGGTCATAGGACTGGGTGTATTCTTTCAGCTTAGGGCGGCTGCGTACGTCGATAACGGAAATAATGACGCTTCCGTTTCCTGCTTTTGGCGCGTCGGGCAGATTCAGCACCACGTCCGGCGCATACGCCGCATTGTCCAGGGTGGCAAAGCACCGATAGGACGCCTGATCCCGGAAAGTTATGCCGGCGCATTTTTTGAAATATTCTTCAAAGGCCGCCCGAAAGCCCTCGGTTTCATAAGGTCCGAAATTGGCTCCGATGATAAACAGCGGGCCAGCATCCAGCTTTTCTTCTTCCTGCCGAATGTACTCTGCGGTATCCCTTACACCCTCCATGAACAGCGAGCCGCCGATGTAAACACTGCCGTTGCAGCCCTTGTTCCGCTGCTGCACCATTCGGTGCAGCAGAAAATCCTTTTTGCGGTTCAAAGTGAGCAAATTGGCGATATGATTGCGTCTGCCGTAGTGCTCCCACAAAGCCGCTCTGTTTTCGAAGTTGGGATATTTCCGAAAAACTTCCGTTTCCAGCTGGGTGTTGTTGACCCAGAATTTGTGCTGGGGATATCTTCTCAAGAGAATATCCACCATGAGATCGTCGCCTAAATTCCGGGCGAAGTAAGCCCTCAGCTTAATTCGCTTCATGGATAACCTCGGTTTCCGGCAGACTGACACTGCCCCATACATGGGTCTTCCATGTCACTGTGGTGTCATTGACCCAAGCCTTAAACTCCTTTTGGAAGGAAATGCCCGGGTCTACGATATCATGAATGGCTTCGCCGCCGTAGGCATTGACTTCATACAGCACCAGCCGTCCGAAATACTGCCCCGGAGCCAGGGCCTCCAGGTTCATGGCAAACTCCACACGATTGGCTCCCTTGTGTACCGGGAAGCCGGTGGCAGAAACGCTCATACCCACGGGGACTCTCTGCTCGGAGAAAACGATTCCACGGAACATCATTTGCGGATAATCCTCCGAAGAATCAAAATCAATACGGAAGCGCAGCAAGTCGCCGTCGTAAACAACGGGTTCTTCCACATTCAGCAGACGAATGGTGTTCATGTGCACCTTTTCATCACAGAAGCTCTCTCTGGGAGCCTTGCTGCAGTCGTTTACCAGCATGGTATTGCTGCTGTTGCCCAAATAAATATCAATAGCCTTCTCCACATCGCCGTCGAAAATGATGCGTCCTTTGTCCAGGACGATGCAGCGGTCGCAGAGCTTGCGGATGGTATTCATATTGTGGGAAACGTAGAGGACAGTACGGCCTTCGTCCTTGGCGGCGGAGCGCATTTTGTCCAGACACTTCTTCTGGAACGCCATATCGCCCACAGCCAGGACCTCGTCCATGATCATGATCTCGGAGTCCAGGTGTGCCGCAACGGAGAACGCCAGCTTGACGTACATACCCGAAGAATACCGCTTGACGGGGGTATCGATAAACTCCCGCACCTCGGAAAATTCGATGATATCCTCCATTTTGGCGTCGATCTCCGCCTTGGTCATGCCCAAAATGGCGCCGTTCATGTACACATTCTCACGGCCAGTCATTTCCGGGCTGAAGCCGGTGCCCACCTCCAGCATAGAGGCGATCCGTCCGTAAATGTCCACGGAGCCCTCGGTGGGAGCGGTGATCCGGGACAAAATCTTCAGCATGGTAGACTTACCCGCACCGTTGCCGCCGATAATACCCAGCGCTTCGCCCTGCTTGATCTCCAGGTCAATGCCGTTCAGCGCCATGAAGGTCTGACCGATGAGCCGCTGGTCGGTGCCGATCTTGGAGTTGGGATCCTCCTTGCCCCGGACACGGGCCCACCAGCTCTGCAGGTCGGCGGTCAATGTGCCGCCGCCGATCTGACCCAGACGGTACTGCTTCTTCAAACCCTTTATTTTAATTGCAAGTTGTTCACTCATATATATATCCTCAAACTCGATTGTGTGCAATTTTTGCTTTTTTGTGTTTTTGCAATAATATATTAATAAACACATAAGGAATGCCGCTAATTACAGAAAAAAAGCAAACAATTGCGTATTTTTTAGCGCCTTCATATGCCCAAAACCAAGAATACAGCTTCATCACCAATATATGAGCACAATAAATCCAAGTGCTACTCAAACGCAAAATCTTGCCCATTTCTCCGGGTAGAGTAAACTCCACCACGCATAACCAGTTAATCAAACTGTACACAAATAGTGCTCCCGTCAATAAAAACACTACAAACATTTTATCTTTGGAAATGAGAACTGCAACATATAGTCCTGCTGCTATCACCATTCTGACGAACCACTGTTTACTGGTCTTTTGGGAATGATCTTGCAAACATAAGATCCCCAAGCACATCAATGGTACAGCCATCGTAAATGTTCTGAATACAGCAAAATAATAGTCAGTCAGTAGTTGGATTCTTAAAATATCGTACAAAAAATCCCATCGATATGGTGTTTCCAGACACTGGACAAAGCACCCTAATACACAAGCAATAATCAACGCAGGACGTCCTGCGCACCATAAGCCATATACTATGAACACCGCATATACAGAGGCTAATAAGTACCACAAGTGAATACTGGTTCCCTTGAACCAAAACCCCCAAATATACACACTGGGCGCACAAAACGAATTGCCGTTGTAGTATCGGTAGAACAGATCATACGCAATATAGATCAAAGACCAGACAACATACATCAGCAGGATACGTTTACAAAACCCAAGGATCAGCTTCATGTTCCGCTTAAAATCACGCTTATGATCTTTCATTTTTCCGAACAAAAAGAACGCCGAAACTGCCAAGAAAAATGGAACAGCCAATCTGCAAACGCCTTCACGCACAAATTTTTCCCAAAAAGGCGAGTTGTGCAATACCGGTGATGCTTGCGTTGAAACATGTATATATATCACCAAGAAAGCAGCCAGCCATTTTGCCAGATCTATTGAATCATAACGTTTCTTAACCATTCTATCACACCGTGTCCATAAAGGTCTTTTCTACCTTACTGAAGATGATCACGCCGATGAACATAACCAGCGCCATGATGCCTGCGCTGATTCCCCAGTACATGGGGCTGAACACGCCCTCGCCCAGGAACGCCCAGCGGAAGGTTTCCACCGCACAGGTGACAGGGTTGAGCATCATCAGTGTATACAGACCGCCGCCCTTACGCAGCTCGGAAATGGGATACACCACAGGGGTAATGTACATCCAAAGCTGCACGCCGAAGCCCACCAGCATCGTCAAATCGCGGTACTTGGTAGTCAGACTGGATACAATGATGCCAAAACCCATGCCCAGCAATCCTACATAAATAACAATGACCGGCAGCATGGCAACACCTGCATAGTTGGGGCTAATTCCACCGATCACCAGATAATAGATCCAGAAGACCAGGAACATCGCTAACTGTATCAAGAAATTGAGGATACTGAAGATCACCGTGGAAATCGGGCTGACCAAACGTGGGAAGTAGACCTTGCCGAAGACAGCGGCGTTACCGGTAAAGGTAGTTGCGGTACCATTCAGACAGGCCGCGAAGAAGCTCCAAACCACGTTGCCGGCCATGTAGAACAGGATCTGCGGCACGCCGTCGGTGGAGATGCCTGCGATACCGCCGAAGACCAGTGTATGGATCAGGGTAGTCAGCAAAGGCTGGATAATCGCCCACAGCGGACCCAGCACCGTCTGCTTATAGCGCACCACAAAGCTGCGCTTGGTAAACAGCCAGATCAGATCCCGGTATTGCCAGACCTCCTTGAGGTTGATGTCAAACCACCCGGTCTTCTTTTCCAGATGGGTGTGATACTTATGTGTCTGCTCCATATTGTCCTCCGATCAGATGTACTGTCTAAGCCTTTCGTACAGGCTGAAGCGTACACCGTATTTTGGCCATTGTGCCAGCTCATTCTGCACCAAAGTATGCTCTGCTTCCCACTGGACGCCGGCAGTCTGCTGTTCCAGTCTTTTTAGGTGATGGTAGTAATCCTTGACCGCCTTTTTGCGCAGATCCGTCAGCCCCCATTGGGTAAACAGATCGATTCTGCGCCGACTTACTTCAATAATATCCAACCGCTTCTTGCTGAAGCCGGAGGTCATGGTGCTTTCCGGTCTTACCCGATAGAAGTACTTTTCCTCCTGAAGATAGGCGATCTCCCGTGCTGCATAGATCAGCTGCGGCAACGCATCTTCGTCCTCATAGATGATCCCCTCAGCAAAGCGAAAGGTCTGAAACACCTCACGGCGATACAGCTTGCCCCAAATGGCAATAAATCTGGGAGCCTCGAAAATTTTCGGCAAAAATTCCATATTGGAATACCGGGTTACCACGCCGGGTTGACTGCTTTGTACGGGGGCATCCACAAATTTCTGCCGGTCGCACATGGCAATATCCCCATCGCCGATGGCTGCATAGAGCTTCTCGATCATATCCGGTGCCACAAGATCATCGCTGTCCACAAAGGTCAGCCACTTACCCCTGGCAATATCAATGCCCATATTCCGTGCAGAGCTTTGCCCGCCATTAGGCTTATGCAGCACGCGGATCCGGTCATCCTTTTGGGCATACTGCTCACAAATCTCACCACTGCCGTCGGTAGAGCCGTCATCCACCAGGATGATCTCCAGATCTTCATAGGTTTGCTCCAGCAAACCGTCCAAACACAGGCACAGATAATCCTTTACATTGTAAACCGGAACAATTACCGATATCAATCCGTTCATACTATCTCCTGCAAACAATCCATAAAATGACCATAATAATCACGGGCATCATGGTTCTTAATCACATGGGCACGTCCTTCATCCAGGGAAGGTTCGGAACTCTTTGCTCTTTGACAGATCGCTTCTGCTAATTTTGGCACAAAGTCTTCTCCCCGGGAAATAATCGTTGCGGCAGAGCAAGCCGCAACCTCAGGTATTCCGCCTGAATCACTACCAATGAAGTAGCATCCGGAGGACAACGGCTCCAGCGCAGATAAACCCGAAGCCTCTTCCACACCAATGGTGGGCATGACGGCAATATCGGTCATGGCATAAAAATCTGCGATCTGGCTATGCGGAACATAGCCGGTCATGAATATGCTTTCATTCCACGCCGTTCCGATTTCTTCCCGCAATTGCTCGTAAAAGGCATCGTGTACCGTTTCTCCGTATCCCACGCTGCCAACCAGGAACAATTTCAGCTCCGGAACCGTTTCCTGGGCGCAACGGAATGCACGAACCAATTCCATCACACCCTTTACCTGCAGCAACCGTCCGGCATAAAGCACAACTTTGTCCGTTTTGTTAATGCCGTAACGCTGCCGCAGCGCCTCAGCCTGACGGACATGACTGTCCCGTTCAAAATATGCCGTATCCGTCACATTCTGCAATACCGCCGTCTTTACAGACGCGTCAAATCCGCGAACCGTAGATTCAATGAAACGGCTTACACAGATCACACCGTCGCAGCTGGAAAAGGCTTCTTTTTTATTGGGTTGATTGCTGTTTACCCCATCAAAGTGCAGATGCAAAAGTGTCGGTTTACCGGTGCGTTTTTTGATATAGGGAATAAAACGCAAGGCAGACTCCACGATGATCCCATCGTAGCCCTCCTTTTTTAAATGCGCAGTAACCTTTTTCAAATACGGCTCCGGGGTATATCCTTTGTTGAATTTCCGGCGCAGACGAAAGGTCAGAAAAGCTGCCCGCTCCGGCAGAGAATTTCCGTCTTTTATGTAGAAAAAACGGGTATTTTTGTACGCACCCGCCGCTTTTTCCGCCTCCGGGTCGTATCGACAGAAAATATCGAACCGAAACTTACCCTGTTGCTCATTGTCATCGATCAGGCGCTGGATCAGCGTTTCGGTAGCACCTCCCTTGACTGCCGGCAAGGGCAGCAGCGGTGGAAAAACAAAGGCTATTTTTTTCATCTTTTTCCCCTCAAATTAACATACAGCCACGCCTTTATACCAGTCAGACGCATAGCACCAGCAGGCAGCTTGAAGCCTTCGCCGAGGGCGATCTCGATGACTCTGCTTTTTAGCATCATACGCAAATAGGACTGATCCAGTTGCGCAGGCGCTTGATGAACCATCCGCTTTGCCAACATAAGGAACTTGCCAAAAGAGGTTTCCTCTTTTATGCGCCCGTCAAAGGCATCTACAACGATACGTTGGTCTTCCGCTTCTGTAACCCCCACCTTGGGCAGCAGCTCTGCCGACAGGCGCAGCTTACCTTCGTACTGAGCCTGGGGGGATGTGGCGCAGACCTGCCCGGGATGCTTGCGATAACGAAGAAGCGGCTCCGGCAGGTTGTACAGCTGTCCGAACTCTGCCAAACGCGTCCACAGACGGTAATCCTCCACCTTTTCAAAAGCCTCTTCATAGTGCAGCTGATGCAAATCCAGCACCTGCCTGCGGATCATCACACTAGGGTGGGCAAAGGGGCTTGAAAACAGCAGTGCCGCTTTGATCCGCCCATCCTCGGCAGGGTAGTGGCATAAGGATTCCTCGCCGGTATCATAAAAAACCGTGATCTTACTGCCACACATCACTGTCTGCGGGTGGTTCTCAAGATACGCCAGCTGCTTTTCAAACCGCTGCGGAAGGGCGATATCATCGGAGTCCATCCGGGCAATATATTCTCCCTGGGCTGCGGAGAGTCCGTGGTTCAGTGTTCCCGCCACACCCAGATTCTTTTCGTTTTCCAAATAGACGATACGCCGGTCGGTATAGGAAAGGAGAATATCCTTGGTACGGTCCTTAGAGCAGTCGTTGATCACAATGAGCTCAAAATCCCCATAGGTTTGATTCAAAATGCTGTCAACCGCTTCTTTTATGTACTTTTCGGCGTTATACGCCGGCATGATGACACTGATTTTCGGCATGAAAACACCGCCTTTTCTTCCCTTATTTTCCTTCCAACGTATTCAGAAGACCCATTTTGCAGGCTTCCGCCTGCTCGCAAATCTTCTTCGCCGCTTTCTTTATATCCTGACGGGTATACACATAGTTCCCACCGGTAAACTCGCAGCTTTCCAGTCCGGTATTTTCCAGGATAGTATTGATCCGGGCATCCGAGCGATAGGCATGGGTCCCCACAATGAATTCCTTTTCGAAAATAATCGAAAATGCCACGGCGTGGAAGGAGTTGGTACAGACCATCTCCGCATCCCGAAACAGCGCAAGAAATTCCCGTGGGCCTGCGTCATAGCATTTTTTTACACGCCGGAAGGCATTACGCCAGTGGGGCATGAGAAATACCCGCTCCAACCCACGCTCTTCCGCCAGCGCACGGGTATAGTTATCAAATTCCGGTGTCACCACACCGGGGAAATAGCACAGCATAAACGGTTTCTTCCGCTTTTCCGGCGATGCCAGCTCCAACCACTTATCCCGGTTTAAGAAAAACACCGGGTCCGGAACCACCTCCGGACGGGCAAGCTCCAGGCTCTGCACCAGATCCGCAGCCATTTGCTCTCTGACGGTTATCAAATCGAAGGATTCCAGATCGTGGCGGAAATCAGCAAGGCTCGCCGGGTCCTTTTGCAACGGGCCAAAGCTGGCGGCATAAGCAACCCGCTTTGCCGTTCCCGCAAAGGGCAGAAAATACGCCCGGTCAAAATCCACGATATCCACATTCCAAACCTGATCGCTGCCAACGACGTAACCATCGCAGCTCAGTTGCGCTTCCATTTCCGTTCCGGAAGAAAACCTGCATTCGCTCAGGTTCATACATTCTTGGCGAAACTGCTCATAGCGCTGCTTTCTGCGCTTGAGCTTTCCATAGTGCAGGGCGTTATATCCGGTAGCCATCAACTCGTGAGGATGCTTTGACAATTTCAAGATCCGATATAAGCGCTGTACCTCCGGCTTTCGCAGATCCAGGATCCGACCTTCATAGCCCTCATCGCAGAGCATCCGGCAGGTAGCATAAGCCTGCAACACCGAACCAAAATTATCTGAATCATGAAAAGTCAATATGCCTATGGATCTCATCTTTTGCCTCCGATACGATTTTACCGTCCGTTTTTCCGATTCGCCAACCACGAAGCACAGCACAAAGGTACTGCCAGCTTCTTTCGCATCATTGTTCCCCACAAACCGGCGTGATTCTGCGATAAGGCTGCCTGTAAAGCTTGATCTGCACACACCTCTCTTATCTTTTCTACCCTCTGGCGAACATTAAGAGGCGAGGTTTTGTAGCAATAGTTGCTCATGGCCCCCCGGGCTCCGGTAATCAAATGGATACCAAAAGCAACTGCATATGCTTGCTCCGACCACGCCTCGGACAATGCCTTTTGTATAGCTTGATGGGCTGCCAGGCAGGCTTCGAAATAATCTTCATGGTAGCGATGCACAGCACTTTCATCCTGCATCACCCGATAATAAAGTCCTTTTTGGATGTAACGCATGGTGCTCATGCTGCCCATGGCATACAAATTGAAGATCCGATCCTCGGAAAATTTGATCCCTACCGGAAAGCGGATATTCTTCACCAAGTCCGCTCTATACAGGCAACGCCACACCGCCCCGGCCATCAGCAATAGCCGTTCAGGCGTAATATCCTGCTTCTTCAGCATAATGGCACCGGGCAGCAGCGAAATGGTATCCGGTTCTGTTTTCCCGGAATCCCAAACTGTTACCGCATCAAACATGCAGATATCCGCATCGCCCATTTCCCGCAAAGCGGTTTCCAGGGTTTCCGGAGCGATATAGTCATCCGCATCCACGAAGCCGATCACATCGCCCTTGGCAGCGTCCAGACCGTGGTTTCTGGCCCTGGAAACGCCGCCGTTTTCCTGGTGGATGACACGGACACGGCGATCCCTCGCTGCAAAATCATCGCAGATCGCACCGCTATTGTCCTTGGAGCCGTCGTTTACCAGGATCAGCTCAAAATCAGAATAAGTCTGCGCCAGCACGCTTTCCACGCACCGTGCTATGAACTTTTCGCCATTGTATACCGGCACGATAATGCTGACCATATTGTTGCTCCCTATCGCAATTCTCTCTGCTTCAGATAATTGACACGCCCCAAAAGAATACCCAAAATGACATACGGGATCAGGCTGGGACTTTCTGCAATGATGCCCAGTTCCACAGACTGCTGGCAGTACAGCAGCAAAAACGCCACTGTCGCACCGGCTACGCTGGTATCCTCCAAATATCGTCTGCCCTCTTTGAGAATTTCATGGTACATCTTGATCCACAAGAAGAATCCTGCAATGCCAAAGGTGGACAAGCAGGCCACTGCGCTATTATGCCAGTAGCTACCGATCTTCAAAGACCCTTGCCCCAGTATAGGCTGCTTAAATATGCCGCTATATGCACTGATCCACATTGCATCGCGTCCGCTGAACAGCTCCTTACCAAAGGTTTCCTGGCTCCATTCCATCAGGCCGCTTACATCTGCGAACATGGACACCAGGCACACGAATATGGAAACGCCCAGCGGCACCAATAAAATTATAAATAGCCCAATTTTTGATTTTAACAGTTTTTTTACTGGGATCAGCCGCAACACAAGCACCAGGGTAATGACAACAAACAAAATACAAGATCGGGAGTCCGTGGGCTGGATTAAGATCATATACGCCACGCCCACAGCCGGTAACAGCACAAAGCTTCGCCAACCCTGCATGCCAAAGAACGGGATCGTAAAGACAACGAAGCTGAAAAAGCCGATCATACCGATGGAGTTGCCATTCCAGCCACTCAAGATATCCGTATAATTATAGACCACAAGGACAAGCAGTCCCATTGCTCCGTAAGCGATGGCGGTATAGCGCAACGCCTGAATATTCGGCCGGGTGAAGGACAAAATGTACACCAGCAGATACACCCAAAAGCCTTCCAGGCTTTGAAGACTCCGCCCATTGATCAGCACCGAGCTGACGAAGGACAGCACCGTAAGCAGCAATATGTAAAAATACCGGGGCTTAATGAGAATGTCACCATCCTGCATGGTCCGAAAAGCTAAGCAACACAGTGCAACCAACGTAGCGATCAGCATAGCCCGCTCGGTGGTCTGGTAAGCCATACCCAAACCGGTTCCGTTAAATAAATTGATGAGCCAAAGAACTACCATGCCCATCGTGTAAAAAATTGCATACATACTTTCACCTACTAAAAGCCGCGTACCAGCTTATAATACACCCGGAAGATCAGTCCCAAAGGCAGGCACAGACCGGTCAAGAGTCTGTACTTTCCCGTGTAGCGGACGGGAGGCTTGCCGCCCATCCACCGGAAGCACCAATATTTCCCCGCAGTGATCACTTTCTGTTTCAAAGACGGATACACATCGATCCGCTGCATGAAATACATACTGTAGCCCTTGGGGTTACGGGCGATGATCCCGTCCACATTTTGAGAATAGCCGTCCACCTGATATTCGCAGATGGTCACAGCTTCTCGCATCAGCCACATCCGGCACACCGGATCCAGCCGATCGTAAATGACGCTTTCCGTCACGAACCGCTCCCCCTCGAAAACCGGGAACGGATACTTTTTTGCCACTTCCGTGGGGAAGATCAGCGTGAATTCACCGCTGCAGCCATGCTTTAGCGCCAACTCATTCATGGAGGTCAACGCCACGCCCTCCGGAAATGCATCGCTGAGCCGCTTCCCGGAAAAGTCATCCTTATAAGCGATAATACCCTGATCTTCCGCTAGCTTTTGAGCAGTTTTCAGGATCGCCTCTACTGCGTTATCTGCCAGCAGATCGTCAGAATCCACGCACAAAAACCATTCGCCTTGTGCCAGCTCCAGCGCCACATTATAGGCGGTATGCTTGCCGCCGTTTTCCTTTTTGTGATATCGCAGCGGAAATGTGGCAGTCTTGGCAAAGCCATCTACCACCGCCTGGGTATCATCCTGAGAGCCGTCGTCAATGATCAGCCACTCAAAATCCAGACAGCTTTGCTTCTGCAAGCTTTCAAACAACCTGGGCAGGGTTCCCGCCCGGTTGTAGGCGGGGGTAAAGATCGTCAGCATACCGCATCTCCAAACTTACTTTTTTCTCAGCCAAGCGAAGCAATTTTCACCGAAAAGCCGATGGAAGGGCTTGGTGAGCTTACTTCTGAAGCGCTGACCCGGCGTGAGCCAAGACTTAGAATACCAGTGGATACTGATCGTTCTTTCCGTCTTGTTCAATCTGCCGGTAGCATCCTCATAGGGATTTGTATAATCCCGAGGCAGGATCTTTGCGCCGACTACTGTCTGTGCGGTGCCATCCTGCTTCAGCCCAAACGGCAACAGCGCCGCCGTATTCAAAGCAGGACACGCCTGCAAAGGAAAATCCCCCTGGGCATCCGGCTGCAGCGCCAAATATTCATCGATCATCGCCTTGACCGTGGAATGACCGGCAACGGCACCGAAGCCTTGTCCGGTATTTACTGTGGTATCCAGCTCAAAACCGTAAAACGCTTCTTCCGAAAGCAGGTCATCGAATTTTTTCACAACCTCCACGTCGGTATCGAAGTAGATGCCGCCCTGGTCGTAGATCACCATCAGCCGCACCAGATCGCTAAGGAAGGCCCACTTTTTGTTGGCATAGCAGTAGCGGATATAGTCATTGCAGTCCAGATCGAAATTGCTCTCATCCCAACGGATGATCTCATAATCCGGGCAATACTTTTCCCAGCTTGCGATGCACTTTTTCGCCAGCTCCGGCAGCTCCTTGCCGCCGAACCAGCAATAATGGATCTTCTTAGGAATCATGCTTACTCACTCTCCCAGACGCTTTTTGTGCAGTTTCTTATACAGCCACATGGGAAGCAATCCCACGATGATGGGCTTCAATGCCCGAACATATTGCCACACCGGCAGCTTCAGCAGCCGCACCGCCTTGCAGATTACCCGGGCTTCGTTGACACGATAGCGGAATTTTCTTCTGGCGTAGGCGTTGCGGTCGTCCCGCATATGGTACAGCGGCTCCCGGAGATTCATGCCCCGGTAGCCTGCGGCGTACATTTTTACCCACAGATCATAATCCTCCACCCGGAGGAATTTCTTATCGTCGGTATAGCCGCCAACACTGCAAACTGCCTCCCGGCGTGCCATGCAGGGGGCATGGCAGAAGGGTGTGCCGTAGACAAAATCGATCTTCTGAGGCAGGGGATTGGCATGGCTTCTGCCCCAGGTGCCGGTTTCGTCGAAATAGGTCATTTCCGTGCTGACCACCGCCATATCCGGGTTCGCCTCCAAAGCCGCCAGCTCCTTGGCGAACCGTTCCGGATCGCACAGATCGTCCCCGTCCATACGGGCAATGAATTCGCCCTTGGCATGGGACAGGCAGTGGTTTAAGGTATAATTCAATCCCATATTCTTCTCATTTTTGACCAAAATGATCTGCTTCGGGTACTTTTTCTGATATTCTGCCGCCACGGCATAAGTATCATCCACCGAGCCGTCGTCGCAGAGGATCAGCTCCCAGTCCGTCACCGTCTGGGCGAGAATGCAATCGATGGCCTCCGGCAAAGTGCCGGCACAATTGTAAATGCCCATGAGGACTGAGATTCGTTTTGCCATTGTTTTACCTCAAATTCAGCAACCGCTTGCGATCCGCCACGATGTGGGCAAACAGCTGCTTCTGGTCGAATTTTTCTGCAGCGAAGGCATAGGCCGCCTTGCCGAAGCGGTCACGCAGGGCGGCATCGTCATACAGCCGCGCCATGGCATCGTGGAGGGTATCCACGTCCGCCTTTTTCACCACCAAACCGGTTTCGTCCTTGATGATAGCATCGGTGGGACCGGGGATATCGCTGATGATCACCGGCACGCCCATGGCTTCAGCCTCCACAACCGCACTACCGAAACCCTCCCGGTAGCTGGGCAGAACATACACATCCATGGCAGACATATACTGCTCCACCACAGAGGTCGCACCGCAAAACAGCACACTGCTTTCCTCCTTCGCCCACTGATGGAGCGCCGGATCCAGGGTTTCCTCCCGCTCGTAATAGCCCACTACCATCAGCCGCACGTCACTGCGCTGCTCGCAAAGACGGCGGTAGGCGGCAAACAGCTCGTTAACGCCCTTATCCCTGGTGATGCGGCCCACAAAGCCGTAGACCACCGCATCCTCCGGGATATCGTACTTCTGACGAATTTCCCTGCGCCAAGCTTCCTTTTGGGAAATGTCGAATTTCTTCATATCCACGCCGCAGGCGCTGCCGTTCCACACCACAGAGCTCTTCTCCGGGGCGTACAGACCCTCATCGTGGCAGAATCTCAGATTGCCGAAGCTGTCCGGCTCGATCCAGGTAGAATTGCGGCAAACGAATTTTTCAATCGACATAAACAGCTTCCGCTTCAGCCCCGTAAAGCCCACAAAAGCCATACCCCACTGGCAGTACAGCCGCACGGGCACCTTTGCCTTTTTCGCCGCAATGGAGGCGTACAGAGAGGCGTTGGGGGTAGAATACTGAACGATATCAAATTTTTCCTCACGGAAGATCTTGGTCATCTTTCGGATCGCCCCGATACCACTGAGGCTGATGCCCCGCTTCATGGATACGGGGATATAACGAACGCCTTCGGGAAGCTTTTCCGCAAAAACCGGATCGTCCGCGCAGATCATGGTGATCTGCCACTGCGGATCCTGGGCCAGCTCCTGAACCAAGGGCATAACAAAGGCATCCAGGGTATCCGAAACCGTTGTCACATAGCAAATTCGGTTCATAAAAGATTCATCCAATCTGATTTATCAAATCTTCTGTATCACAACACTGTCATACATCATCATTACAACATTTTCTTCATACGCGCCAAAGCAGGGTTTATTTGCCACGCCGTTAACATTGTTCTCGATCAGCTTGACAAAATCCACACCCGCACCGTAGGCATGCAGGTAAGCGCCGCCGAATCTGGGATTGATCTCGGACAGATAGTACTGCCCGTCACGGTAGAACAGATCCACATCGATCGGACCGTTGAAAGCAAAATGCTTCAGTGCGTTGCGCACAAATTCAAAGGCCGCCGGATCCTTAAAGGAGACCGTTTTATTGGCTCCGCCGATTTTCGTTTCAATTTTGCGCTTTGTGAAGATACTGACCGGTTCGTGGGTGATGGTGTCCACATATACATCCGCATCCATATCTTCGCATTCCATGAGCTCCTGGGCGATCAGGGTATCATCTGCCTCAAAGGCCTCACGCAGCTCGTCCATACTGTATACCCGCCGTGCGCCGACACTTCCGCTGCCGGTTCTGGGCTTCACGAAGACAGGGAGCGCCAGCTTCCCATCCCGGATGGCTGCAACCGTATCTTCGTAGGTTCCGTAGGTGTCCGCCGTGGGAATACCGCAGGCCTTAAGGTGCTGGAACAGCTTAAACTTATCAAAGCATAAATTTGCCGTATCCGTATACGGTGCCAGCACCGTAATGCCCATTTCCTCGAAAATCTCACGGTTTTCCGCCAACACGCCTATTTCCGGATCGATCAAGGTGGTAATGGCATCGATTTTCTCAGCCTTGCAAATCTCAATGATCTTGCTCAGGTACTGCTCATCGTGGATGGAGGGTACCATATAATGCACATCCGCGAAATAAATCGCCGGTGCGTAAGGACTCATATCCGTCGCCACGATTTTAGATTCCGGAGATAAGGATTTCCGGAAATCCTTCAATAACTCCGCACGGCGACCCGCGCTGCAAAATAAGATATTCATAGCAAAACCTTCTTTATCTTATACCTGAATTTGGTAATACTGATCAACGGTCATTCTGTTGCGAACCTTAATGATATTCCCCTCGGTCCGCACATAAACATCCGGATAATAACGAATGAACGGTCCGCCAAAGGTCATGGAGTAAGCGCCGATCTTTTCATATATGATCGTATCGCCCACTGCCAGCTCCTGTACCTTCTGCAGCACCATTAACCGGTCATGATCCATACATGTATAGCCGCAGATGATCTGTCTTTCGGGGAATATTTCTCCTTGAGAAACCAGCTTATAGGAATAACCGCTCTTCTTCCACAGAGGATCCACATGTAAGCGGCTGCCGTCCGTTGTAACGATCCGTGCTTTCTTGGTGTCCTTCACGTCCAACACCGAGGTCACAAGGCTGACAGGAGAACCGATCAGCGCGGAACCCGGCTCAACGATCAATCGCACCTTCGTGCAATCTACTACAGCCTGCAGCACCTCTTTGACTGCCTTCACATAATCAGAAGCTGTAGGCTTGCCCGGTACGCCGCCAAAAAAACCGCCGCCAATATCGATATAGCGAATATCCATCTGGTATTGCGTGATAATTTTGGCTGCGATGGCAGCAATCGAACGGTATACATTTACTGCCCTTGTGCGGCTGTTGCAATGCAAATGCAACCCCATGGGGACATCACCGAACGTATCTCTTATCCGTTGGATGACGCGCCCCAGCTCACCGTTTTCAAACGAGAAGCCAAAGCGAAACCCATCCTCCAAATAGTCAATATCTTCCGGGCAATACGATGACAGATCCGCATTGACCCGCAATCCGACCACCCCAGGAGCTTCACATTCGCTGCAAAGCACATCCAGATCCGAAGCGGAATCCAAATTAACAACAGAACCATTGGAAATTGCATATTTCAGCGATTCCTTCGTCTTGATCGGACCGTTGTATACGATCTGACTGGGACTGTAGCCGCATTTTTCAGCCAATTCATATTCCTCAGCAGAAACAACCTCCGCCAGGACATTCTGCTTCTTCATATATCGCAGCAGCCAGGGGAGTGAATTGGTTTTCACCGAATAGGAGATCCTGGCGCAGGGCCAGTATTTTTCAAACGCCGTCTGAAACTGCTGAATATTTTCCCTTAACTCTCGTTCATCTATCAAGTAGTAGGGTGTTTGCATATTGATGCCTCCTATTTTACAGGGGTACCCATAAAATCTTCCATGGTTGCGTCGGTTTCGGAGGAAATGCCCTCCCGGGAAAAAACCTTACCAATGGTTTGCAGGATGATCTTCACGTCCAGTCCGAAGCTGACGTTATTCACATATTCCACGTCCAGGCGGAATTTTTCCTCCCAGGTGATGGCGTTGCGTCCGTTGACCTGGGCATGACCGGTGAGGCCCGGGCGGATATCGTGTCTGTGGCGCTGCTCCTCGTTATAAAGAGGCAGGTACTGCACCAGCAGTGGGCGGGGGCCAACGATGGACATATCGCCGATGAGGATATTCACCAGCTCCGGCAGCTCGTCCAGGGAGGTGGAGCGCAGGAATTTTCCGTAGCCGTTGAGCCGCTGCGCATCCGGCAGGAGGTTGCCCTCCGCGTCGGTTTCACAGGTCATGGTGCGCAGCTTGATCAGCCGGAAGATCTTCTCATCCTTGCCCGGGCGAAGCTGGGTGAAGAAGGGATTGCCCTTCATCATAATGGCGCCCAGGACGATCAGCACACCGATCACCGGGCTGAGCACCGTCAGCGCCATCGCCGACAGGAGAATATCCAGTATTCGTTTGATGTAATTTTTGTACATGGGGATTCTCCTTTACAATGCTTTGTGTCATTCCGAGCCAGTGCGCACACTGGCGTGGGAATCTCCCGGATATGGGAACATTCCCTCTATTGGGGGGATTGCCACGGGCCTACGGCCCTCGCAATGACAAAATAATCAATAAAACGCGCTTTTGATCACGTCGATGACGTAATTCTGCTCTTCCTCGGTCATCTTGATATCCGAGGGCAGGCACAGACCCCGGGCGAAGACATCCTCGCTCACCGGCTTGTCCGCAACGGAGATGAAATCGTGCTTGGCAAACACCGGCTGCATATGCATGGGCTTCCAGATGGGACGGCTCTCGATGCCCGCCAGCTTCAGCCGTTCCATAAGCACCAGAGGCTCCACGGGGCTGTTCTCACCGATCAGAATGCAGGACAGCCAGAAGTTGGGGTTGGTATCCGCCAGGTAGGGATTCATGGTCACATCGATACCCTTCAGACCCTCCTGATACCGGCGGTAAATGGCTTCCTTGGCATCACGGTGCTCCTGCAGATGCAGCAGCTGACCACGACCGATGCCGGCAACCACGTTGCTCATGCGGTAGTTGTAGCCGATATCCTGGTGCTCGTACCACGCCACCGGCTCTTTCGCCTGGGTCGCCCAGTAGAAGGCCTTTTTCCGGTCATTTTCCTGGTGGGTCATGAGCATACCGCCGCCGGAGGTGGTGATGATCTTGTTGCCGTTGAAGCTGAAGATGCCGTATTCGCCGAAGGTGCCGCACTGACGGCCCTTGTATGTAGCGGACAGCGCCTCTGCCGCGTCCTCGATGAGGACGGCATTGTGCCGACGGCAGATATCCATGATCTCATCCATTTTGGCGGGCACGCCGTACAGATGCACCAGCGCCACAGCCTTGGCGTTGGGGTATTTTTCAAATGCCTTCTCCAGGGCCGCGGGATCCATGTTCCAGGTGTCCGGCTCGGAGTCCACGAACACCTGCACACCGCCCTCGTAGGACACGGGGTTGACGGTGGCGGCGAAGGTCATATCGGAGCAAAGCACCACATCACCGGGCTTGATGCCCGCCAGCTTCACCGCCAGATGCAGCGCGGAGGTACCGGAGGACAGGGCAAGACCCTGCTGATTCTGACCCAGGTAGTCGCTCATCTCCCGCTCGAAGGCATCGCAGTTGAAGCCCAGAGGCGCGACCCAGTTTTTATCAAAGGCTTCCTGGACGAAGCGCATCTCCTCGGAGTGCATCGTCGGGGTCGCCAAAGGGATATGTTTTGCCATAATTACCAACCACTTTCATGCTTGTTCTGCAAAATGTATATAGAATCACCTTATTTTAACATAGTGTTAATAAGAATTCAAGTGGTAAAATACATGGATTGGTAAATGATTGTTTATGCGATTAACGCACACGCCCCTTGCCTCTCCCTTTGGGAGAGGTGCCCCAGTGCGCACACTGGGGCGGAGAGGGTGTTGGGCGATGAAAACCCTCTCAGTCACCGCTTTTCAGCGGTGCCAGCT